>MIAO01000016.1 GCA_001829155.1 Spirochaetes bacterium GWB1_36_13
ACATCAGCAGATTTTAATAAAAAAAGAAAATCTGCCCAATGAGGTTCAGGTAATCAGCGGATTGGATGAACTTAAAAAAATGTTTGGAGATATTCTTGAGAAAAAAATAGAGCAGGAAGAGTTTCTGGAAGGAAAAAATCTTGAGAATGAGTTTAAATCTTATTTTTTAAAAAACGATTTTTCTCTTGAGTTTGCGGAAAAATTTATTTCCAAACTGACTGTTCCTATTTATAATCTGGAAAGTTTTAAAATTATATTGAAAGAAAAAATGAAGCTTTCTCTTTCGTTGGCAAAAGGGTTTCCGAGTGATTCAGGGCGTTTTTTCATTCTTTTCGGACCTACGGGAGTAGGGAAAACAACTACGCTTGCAAAGCTTGCTGCGATCTATTTCAGGGATTTTAATAAAAAACTGAGATTTATCACTTTAGACAATTACCGCGTCGGAGCTGCCAAACAGCTTGAAATGTATGCTAACGCATTTAATCAGCCTTTTCATCTGATCTATAATTTGGATGATTTAAAGGCAGCGTTGAAATCTGTCAAGCCGGATGAAATGGTTTTTGTGGATACAGCGGGGGAAAGCCTGACAAAAGATATGAGGCTTTCTGAAGTGGAAAAAATGATTTATTATTTTCCAGAGAAAACAGTTAAAATATTAACTATTAATGCCAATTCTAAAACATCAGATTTAAATAAAGTTAGAGAGAAATTTAGCCGATTTCAATATGATTATTATATTATAACAAAACTGGATGAAACGGGAACTATCGGTTCTGTTCTGGATTTTCTTTATAAAAGCGAAATCCCGGCAGCCTATTTTACAACAGGGCAGGATGCACAGGATATCGAGACGGCAGAGCATGGTACTCTTTTTAAAATGCTTTTAGACTAAAGATAATTGAAAAATTAAAATAAACGGGGAAAAGATGTCTCAAATTGACAGCTTGATCAAAATTGTAGAAGATAAGAAAAATATTTTGCCCGAACACAAACGCTATGCGAGAGTGATTACAGTCGCCAGCGGGAAGGGCGGTGTCGGGAAAACGAATATTTCAGTGAATCTTGCCATCGCCTATTCTCAGCTTGGAAAGAAAGTCCTTTTGATGGACGCGGATTTAGGGCTTGCCAATGTGAATATTTTACTCGGCATTATTCCAAAATATACGATCTATGATGTTATCAAAGGCACGCGGAGTATTCATGAAGTGATTATTCCTTATAAGGAAAATATTTTTCTGGTGCCCGGCGCAAGCGGTTTTTATCAGCTGGCTGAGCTTCGGGAGGACCAAAAGAAAATGCTGGTGGAAAATCTGAGCGAACTGGATGATTTTGATGTGATCATTATTGACGCAGGGGCCGGTATTTCTGACAATGTCCTTCGTTTTGTAGCCGCTTCCGAAGAAGTCATTGTGGTGACTACTCCGGAACCGACCGCTATCACAGACGCTTACGGCATTATCAAGGCAATTACGGCTCATGACCTTCATAATACTTTAAAACTTGTGGTCAATATTGTTTCCGATGTGATGCAGGCAAAAAAAGTATATCAGAAACTGGCAAAAGTCTGCCATCAGTTTTTGGGTGTGATGGTAGAAAATCTCGGCTTTATTTATGAGGATCAGGCTGTCAGAAAAGCCGTCAGCCTCCAAAAACCGCTGGTATTGAGTTTCCCGGATTCCAAAGCGACTCAGAGCATAGAGCATATTGTTTTAAGGCTTGAAAAAATGGATCATCTGGTATCGGAAAAAAAAGGATTTAAAAAATTCCTGAAAAAACTTTTTTCTCTCTATGTCGATGAATAAATTTTTTAGTATCAGACGAAAGGAATGAAGATGGAAATTTGGAAAAAACTCAAACAAGATAATATGAGCCTGGTTTCATTCTGGATCCTCTTTCTGATCGCTTTAGCGGCAGTTTATGCGCCTTTGATTGCCAATAACAAGCCCTTTGTTATTTATACTCAAAACAGGCTTCTTTATATCGATTTTCTTGATAATGCGCAAGGCAATGCCGAACTGATCGTCTCCCGTCTGGAAAAAGGAGAAACGGTTCCTAAAGAAACGGTTGAATTGACTGAAAAATCTTTGAAAAATATTGCTGCTTTTTTAACCGATGAAACGATGAATCAAAAACTTGGTTCTTATCCTTTCAGCGAGTGGGTGGAAAATAAAAAACTGGATCAGTTAAACGCGCTCCGGTTATTTTTGTCATCTTTAAGAGAATCTCCAATCAGGAAACGGTTTTTCTTTCCTCTTTTTCAAATTTTACAGGCAAACGATATTTTTTTTATGCTGCTGCTTCCTTTGATTTTTTTCCTGAAGCTGATGCAAAAAAAAATTAAATTTTTAAAATCAAAATCTTTTTGGGATTTAATCTTTTTTTCTCTCATTCTTTCACTGGCGTTTACTTTTCTTTTCACAGCCTTGAAAAAAGAAAAATTTGATCCCTATGCGTATAAAAAAATGGCATTCAGTTTTGAAAAAGGAGAATGGGCGCTTTTTCCTATTATTCCTTTTGGCGAAAATGAAAACATTTTAACTGAATCATCTCAAACACCTGCTTTTTTTCTGGAAAAAGAAAGGGAAAATCAGCAGTTTCATGTATTCGGAACCGATACAAACGGCAGGGATGTCTTGGCCCGGATGGTTTACGGCGCCAGGATTTCGATGAGTGTGGGGTTTGTTTCAGTGGGGATTTATGTCTTACTGGGGATTTTTATCGGAGCTCTGGCAGGTTATTTCGGGGGGGCTGTTGATACGCTGATTTCCCGGTTGATTGAGATAATGATTTGTTTCCCCGTATTTTTTCTGATTCTGACTGTCATGGCGTTTTTGCGTCCCAGTATTTTTAATATTATGGTGATTATCGGCTTGACTGGCTGGCCGGGGATAGCCCGTTTGATGCGGGGAGAGTTTTTAAGGCTTAAAAATCAGGAGTTTGTACTGGCTGAAAAAGCTTTAGGAGCTTCTGATTTCAGGATCATGTTCAGACATATTCTGCCGAACGGGATTCAGCCGATCATCATCTCCGCCACTTTCGGAATTGCGGGAGCCATATTGACTGAATCAGCCCTGAGCTTTCTGGGTTTTGGGGTGCCGCAGCCCACGGCAAGCTGGGGAGATATTTTAAATAACGGGCGGAATAATATTTATAAAAGCTGGTGGCTGACTGTATTTCCCGGATTTTTTATATTTTTGACCGTAACCGCATTCAACCTGATTGGGGAAAAACTGCGGGATATTTTGGACCCGAAAAGCAGCAGGGGAAGATAAGTGTACTGTAATGATTTTATATTGCAAAAAATCCATGTCATTCCACGGCTTGACCGGGGAATCTATTCAGTAAGATAATCAATTTACTGGATTGTCCGGTCAAGCCGGACAATGACAATTTCGGTTTAAAAATTTTGCAATTTAAATTCAGTTATGTATATATTGACTCATCAAGCCGTACCATGGCAATTTTTGTTTGAAAAAAAGGCATATAAAGGAGCAAGCATGAAGGTATCAATATCGGAGATTGAAGAGGCGGTAAAAGAAATAGAGGATTTCAGCAGCCTGGAAATGGAGGGCAGAACTCTGGAAGAAAGTATTTTAAGATGGTCTTATCTTTCTGACCGCCTGGATGAACTTTCTGCCTGGTCGTATATTAATTATACCTGTGAAACTGAAAATGAAGATTTTAATAAAGTTTTTGAATTTGTCATTCAGTCCGGTGAAAAAACAGAACCCTTGTTTTTCAAGCTGAAAGAAAATTTTATAAAAGCAATGCCTGAGAAATATCTGGAGCAAAAAAAATACGGTTTTTTTACTCAGATCATAAAGAATGAAATCGATCTTTTCCGAGAAGAAAATATTGCTCTTGGGATTGAAGACGCAAATTTTTCAAAAGAATATCAGAAAATCATGTCAGGGCTTTCGATTGAATATAAAGGGAAGGAATACACTTTTCAGCAGGCTGGGAGGTTTTTAGAAGAAAATGACCGGAATGTGAGAAAAGAAGTCTGGGAAAAAATCTATGAGAGATTTCAAAAATCTTCTGATGAAATCGGGAGAATTTATACCAAGCTTGTTCTTTTGAGAGATAAAATAGCGAAAAACGCAGGATTTGAAAACTTCAGGGATTATGCCCATCAGGCGAAAAAACGATTTGACTACACTCCTTCGGATTGTTTTGAGTTTCATTCTTCCATTGAAAAAAAAGTCGTGCCCCTGGTACGGGAATTTTCTGAAAAACGAAAACAGGCGATGAAACTTGATTCGTTAAAACCCTATGATTTAAAAACCGATGAACTGGGACGAAGCCCTCTTTGCCCCTTTGATAATGAAAAAGAACTGGTTGAAAAAACTTTAAAGATTTTAAACAGCCTGGATCCTGAGATTGGCAGCGTTTTACAAAAAATGAAGGAAAAAGGATTTTTAGATCTGACTTCGAGAAAAGGAAAAGCACCCGGAGGCTACAATTACGGGCTTCCTATTTCAGGGCTTGCTTTTATTTTTATGAATGCCGCAGGCGCTGAGCATGATGTGATTACGCTTTTGCATGAATCAGGTCATGCGCTTCATTCCTACCTGACAGCAGGAGAAAAAATATCCGCTTACAGAAATCCGACTATGGAAGCGGCAGAGCTTGCCTCAATGTCGATGGAACTGATCACAATGGATTACTGGGATGTGTTTTATCCAGACCAAGAAGACTTAAAAAGAGCCAAACTGGGGCACTTGAAAGACATTATCGGTATTCTTCCATGGATCGCCGCAGTCGATGCTTTTCAGCATGAAATTTATTTAAACCCCTCATTAAGCGAAAAAGAAAGGCTGGTTGTTTGGGAGAATACGATCCGACGCTTTTCAGGCGGAGCAGACTGGAAGGGGTATGAGGATTATCTGAAAATAAGCTGGCAGAGACAGACTCATATTCTGGAGGTGCCTTTTTATTATATCGAGTATGGAATCGCTCAGCTGGGAGCTCTCCAGATTTGGAAAAATTATCTTGAAAATCCCCAAAAAGCGCTTCAAAACTATAAAAAAGCCCTCCAATTGGGCTATCAAAAGCCAATGAGAGAAATTTATGAGTCCGCCGGGATCCGGTTTGATTTTTCTGAAAAGATGATTTCAGAACTTATGGATTTTGTGAAAGCTTTTATCAAGACTCTGGAATAATTTATTCATATAGAGACAAACAGGGGAAACTGTAAATGGATAAAACAATGATTGATAATATTAAACAACTGAAAAGAAAATATGAACCGGAAGGATTTATCGTTTTGGGAATTTTTGGTTCTTATGCCAGAAACGAAGAAATGCCGGAAAGCGATATTGATATCCTTTATAAAATGACAGATTTGTTTTATAAAAAATATCCGGGATGGAACGCTGTTTCGATATTGGAAAAAATAAATCGGGATTTTGAGAAAAAATTGGCAAAAAAAGTAGATTTTGCAGATAAAAATGCGCTGAAAAGAGTCGGTTTAAAATATATTTTACCGGAGGTTCAGTATGTCTGATATCAGTGATAGGGCAAAACTGGAATCTATCCTTGATTATATTGATGATATTTATAAAATAGTTGAGAGACATAAAAACAATAGAAAAGACACTTTTGGATTTGGAAGGACAGTATGCTGTTATGATGTGTTTTGTTCAAATCGGCGAACTTGTAAATAAAATCAAGTCTGAAAAATATAAATTGAAACTGCCTGTAAAAGATATTATTGGATTCAGGAATATTATTACCCATCATTATGATGGTATCAATTATCATATTGCAGAGCAGACAATTGCTGAAAATATACCCCAGTTGAAAATACTTATTGAAGAAATATTGGGAGAATCATGATCCTGATTTATTTACCAAAAAAGAGAACTTTTAATTTGATAAACTGAAAAAATAAATGATCTTCTCTGGGAGGGATTTTTTTCTGTGGCAGTATTTTTTGGGTTATTTTATTTGCAAG
>MIAO01000017.1 GCA_001829155.1 Spirochaetes bacterium GWB1_36_13
TTTAACGCAATAATTCAAGATGTGGTACCCCATGAATTTTTTATACAATTCTTTATTAAACACTTAGAGTATTTAGTGTTGAAGTTGGGTTAAGAGAGGGGTCAGGGGTGAGTTCTCAAAACACACCTATTTCGGCTTTGCTCAATATCCGACTCTGTATTGGGTTAAAATTAATCAATTTGTAATAATTCCCCAAAACTTCAGGGCGTAATAGGAAGCAAAAAGATTTGCATCCTGAGTATAGAGGCCTATTGCTCCTCCCTGGTCTTCGCCTGTGCCTGGGTCGATCGGGTAGGCGTGTCCGAATCCTGTGAGCCGGTAGGTTTCCAAAACAGCTTTACCCTGAGAGTTTTTATAAACAGCATGGTTAAAGCCTTTCACTGTGTCGGAAAGGTCTGCTGTGAGGTCTGTATTATGAAGCGCAGTCCATTGTTCGCTGATTTCTGTCAGGTTTTTAATCACGACTGTAGAATCCTGATCTCCGTGAAACACGCTTAAAACAGGATAACTCCCTGTATATCCCGGATATCCGCTTTTTGCAAGCACGCCCCATTCGGCGGCCGTCTTATCAACCAGTCCGTTTCTTGCGTTGTAAGCATCATTGACATTCGTGGCAGATTTAAAAGGAACCCCTGCCACCTGCATTCCTCCGGCAAAGATATCAGGATAAAGCGAAAGCATAACCAGTGTCATGGCTCCTCCGGCTGAAAGTCCTGTGACAAAAACTTTTGCAGAGTCTATCTGATAGCTGCTTTTCATCTCGTCAATCATATATTTGATCGAAAGAGCTTCACCAGAGTTCCGGGTCTGATCTTCAGGAATAAACCAGTTAAAACAGAGGTTGTCGTTATTTTGTGCTTTTTGCTCAGGATAGAGGATCAGAAAATGGTATTTTTCAGCCAGAGTATTCCATCCGGTTTCCTGTGAAAAATCAGAAACCACCTGAGTGCATCCGTGAAGCACCACAATAAGGGGGGCGCTTAGTGAAAGGGATGAGGGAACATATCGGTACATGGTCAGATTGCCGGGATTAGAAGGCCCGAACGAGACTTGTGAAAACCCGGTTTGAGAGGGGGTGGTATAGGGCGTGGAAACAGGTTCATCGCTGTTCTTTTTACAAGAAAGATGAAAAAAAGACAAAAACAGCAGAAAGAAAACAATTTTTTTCATAAACCACCTGATTGTAGAGTTTATTTTGCAGGGAAAATCCATGGATGTTCCCTGTAAAACCGTATTAATTCGTCATTTTTCGGAAAGGATAAGTCAGTAGAATATTTTTATCCTGAATAATCACAACATTAAAATTCGAAATTCCTGCAAAAAGATACTGATCAGTTGTATTAAACGAGTACCAGGTCATCAATCCTTCAGTCGTACCGTCATTGGTTAGGACATAAGTGATGCTGTATTTCGCGCTTGCGTTTAGGGTAGAATTAACAGTTGGGGTAGTCAGATCAGGAAGAGAAGTCTGTAAAGACGCTTCAGATGAAGTGGTGAAAAATGGGGATTCATGTTTGTAGGAAAAGTCTCCGTTGGAGAAGAAAAAGAGTTTTCCAATCCGGTTGACATAGTAGGCGCTGTTGTAGGCTACAAGATCAATCTTGATCCAGTCTCCCATGTAACTGGGGTCAAAACTGGAGGTATGATTGGTCCAGACATGCTGGATAATAGCCTCATAACGGGTTTTATTGGCTTCTGCATTTGTGTCGGTTGTGATAGATGCCTTATTTAAGGTATAAATCCCATTACTCAGCGTATAGATGGTTCCCGTTAAAAATGTTTTGTCGTCCTGAATGCTGTCTCCAGTGGCAACTGTTATTTTGTCAAGAACATTGGTTGTAAAATCTGTCTCAGACATAATGATAGGGTAGTTGTTATTGCTTCGCACATTTAGCATGATAGAATCGAGTCTGGAAATATTATCTTTGATGGTCTGATCGGTTGAGGTTGAAAGGACTTGAGCAGTATTAATAACATAATATCCGGAATTTAAAGTATAAATCGTTCCTGTTAAAAAAGCTTTGTCAGAATCAGAGGTATCAGTGACAACTCCAGTATCTGGATCACTGGAAGTAGTTGTAATTTTATTTAATATTTTTTTTGTAAAATCGGTTTCAGACATTACTGCCGGATAATCATACCAGACATAATTATCTCCGATCCAGTCATAATTATTATGAATCCACTCTCCCAAGATACCTGTTGTAGCATCATTTTTGCGGTAAATATTCATCGCAAAATAATTGTCATCCACATAATATTCAATTATCTGCCATCTTCGGAAAGCGAGGTTGGGGGTAAAAGCACCTGTGTTGTTGTTTGTCTTGCCTACTACCGTGTATTCCAGTTTCAGATACTTTCTTCCGTCCTGGGCTGTATTGGTATGGATTGTCCATTTTCCGGCAAAATCAACTCTTTTGAGAGATCCGTCTGTACTGGTATCGGTATAATATTCCCATGTCCCGTCCGATTTAAACTCAAAAAAGATATTGTTCTGATATTTCCATTTTCCAATAGGCGAATCAATTGGATTGCTGGATTGTTTCAGGATATAGGGAGCGGGATTGGCTCCGTTGACATAAGTGGCAGTGCTCATTTCAGAAAAATTTCCGTTTTTACAGGCAATGGCTTTAATAGTGGTAGTCGTGGAAATGGTAAGGGAATTGCTATATAAATTTCCTGTAGTAGGGTTACAGGAAGAATCCGCTTCGGGAGTTGTGAAGTCGGTTGTGTAAATAATGGCAGCGCCGACTGTCGCTGAATAAATATCAACGGTAAGCTGAGTTGGAGAACCAGCTTCTCCGGTATTAAAAGAAAGAAATGAGTCTCTTTTCCCGAAATTGGGGTCTTCTGGGTCTGTAATTTCCGGATAAGTGAGAGGGCGCGGATCAGGACTGAAAGTCGGAGCCGCAGCAAAAGAGTAGGACGCTGAAGAGACAGCAGAAACAGAATAGCCTGTTTTACAAGCCACAGCTTTGACTGTGGTACTGGATGAAAGCACGACCGCATCCGTATATTCAACCCCGGTAGAACAAGTCGGTGTATCGCCGTTGGTAGTGTACCGGATACTGGCTCCTTCGGTTGTGGTCGTAATGATCACGCTGACTGAAGTAGAATAATAGCCTGGAGTAGGAGAAAATGTGGGCTGGGCTGCTGCCGGAAGAACTGTCTCCGGAGTAGCATTTTTTTTACAGGCGGAAAAAAATGATAAGCCTAAAACTAAAAGTGTCAAAATTAAAAAATATTTTTTCATAAATCACCCCGATAATATTGTCTTTATTATTATAACATAATAAATTTTCATTCAAAAAAACAATATTATAAGAAAAAAGAATTGAAAAATGTCAAGAATTTTTTTTTATACAATAAATTTTAAAAAAAACTTGACAAAAATACAGGAATGTGTATAAATTATCTTAACAAAAGTAGAATAGGTGAATGAGAAAATCGGTTCGACAAGCCTGAAAAGGAGTATGAAATGGTTAATAAGTTTAAAGAGATTAAGGATTTAGAAGAGGAAATCAAGCAAAGGCTCGCTGGGGAAAGAAAAAAAGGCGAAGAAGAATTGGTTCAAATTGAAAAAGCGGAAGAAAAAACTCTTGAAAAACAGAGAATCGAAATTAAGGAAAAAAGACATAGTTTATTAAAAACGGCAACAGATGAAGCATCGAAAGAAACTGAATTACTTTTGGCGGACGCTGTCAAAGAAATTGAAAGCTTTAAAGTTGAGAACGCAAAGATTCAATCAGCTGCAAAAAAGGCAGCCGCTCTTTTGCTGAATCAAAAATAAAAAACCCGGTTTTTCTGCTGAAAGGGTAAAGAGAGGATAAGATGGCGGTTACGAAAGTAAAAAAAATTGCAGTTTTCGGAACAGATGATAAAAAAGAAGAGATTTTGGTTGAACTTCAAAAACGAGGTCTTCTTCATATTATAGAAAAAAAAGAAAAAGATTTGGCAAAAACAAAAGATGAAATTTCTACTCTGATCTATCAAACCGATATTATTTTGGGAATTTTAGAAAAAAAAGTTAAAATAGGTCTTTTTGAAAGTTTAAAACCTGTCTATGTCTCTGAAAATGATTTTTTTAAAAAACAAAAAGAAGATTATGAAATCAATAAAGAATTTATTCATGAAATCTGGGACAAAATCAAACAAAAAGAAGAACTGGAATCATCCATTGAAGAAAAAAAAGCCCTGCTGACAGAACTTTTACCCTGGAAAAATATTAATTTTTCAATCAATGATCTTCGTTCCAATCATTACACTGATTTTATTTTAGGCAAAATACCGGTTCGTTTTTTTGAAAATTCAAAAGATTCCATTTATCCGGGAGCTGAAATTGATGCTCTTTATCAGGATAATGAAAGCGTTTATACTGCATCGATTGTTTTTAAAAACGAAAAAGACGCGTTTTTAGATGAAGTGAAAAAAATCGGATTTGAAGAATATATCCCGTCTTCACTTGGAAAAAGCATTGCGGTCGAATACGAAGAAATAAGATCTGAAATTGAAAAAAAGACCAATGTTATTAAAATTTTAGAACAGGATATGAATATTTACACTCAGTTTATTCAGAGAATCAAGCTTTTTTCTGATTATATTGAAACAGAACGGGAAAAAATCAAAGCTGAAAAAATGGTTGAGAAAGGCGATTATACTTTTCATTGTTTTGCGTGGATTGCTGAAAAAAATCTAAAATACATGGATCGGTTTGTAGATCACTTTAAGTTTATGGACTATGATGTGGTTGAACCTGAAAAAGGCGAAGTTTCTCCTGTTTTTCTGGAGAATGGTTCTTTTGGAGAGGCGTTTGAGTTTATCACTGATATGTTTGGTTATCCAAAAGAAAAAGAGCCTGATCCTACCATGTTTCTTGCGCCTTTTTTTGCGCTTTTCTTTGCCATCTGTCTCACCGATGCAGGATATGGGCTTTTAATCGGGTTGACCAGTTTGTTTGCACTGAAAAAATTTCATTTTGACGATTCCATGAAAAAGCTTTTAAAAATCATGACTCTTTCAGGTTTTACTACTGTAGTCGTGGGCTTTCTTGCGGGAGGTTTTTTTGGGATTACCGCGGATGTGGTTGCCAAAGACAGTTTTGTGATGAAATTGATTGACAAATTAAAACTCTTTGACGCTGCTCAGGATAAAGAACTTTTTCTCGGAATTTCTTTAGGGCTTGGCTTTCTTCATGTCTTTGTAGGTTTTTTAATCAGCTTTGTCTATAAATTAAAAGGCGGAATGAAAAAACAGGGTTTTCTGGATGTGCTTCCCTGGATTTTTATTATGATTGGCGTGGGGATGATTGTTTTATCCATGCTTCTCAAAGTGGAATCTTCCCTGCTTAAAAATATAGGAATCATCGTCAGCTTGACAGGTGCGGGAGTCATTCTTCTTTTTGCCGGAAGGGAGAGCAAAAACCCGGTAATCCGATTTTTTAACGGACTCTATGGTCTTTACGGAGTAACAGGAGTCTTCGGAGATATTCTTTCTTATGCCCGTTTATTTGCTTTAGGTCTTGCTACCGGTATTATCGGGGGAGTGGTGAATACTTTAGCAAGCGGCTTTATTACGACTATGAGTTTTACAAGCATTGGCACAGCGATTTCATCTGTTTTATGGATTATAGCGTTTATTGTGCTGATTGTTTTTGGTCATATTTTCAATCTGACCATTAATGCGCTGGGAGCTTTTATCCACACTATGAGGCTCCAGTTTGTTGAATTTTTCGGCAAATTTTTTGAAGGCGGAGGAGAACTCTTTACGCCTTTTCGACTTAGGTTAAAATATTTTTCAATAAAAGGTAAAGAAAACAAGGAGGAAATATGAGTTTAACAGGTACTGAGAGTATGATAGGATTGTTTATTGCAATCGCAGGGATAGCTTTTTCTGTCGCGCTGGCAGGGATCGGATCAGCATTAGGGATTCGTTTTGCAGCAGAGGCGGCTAATGCAGCTATGATTGAAGAACCAAAAAACTTCGGTAAATATTTGATCTTGACAGCATTACCAGGCACGCAGGGGATTTACGGATTTGTTATCGGATTTATGGCAATTCCTTTATTAACCGCTAATCCGGCAATGAGCGTTACTCATGGTCTTTCTATCTTTTTTGCTACTCTTCCAATGGCGCTTGCCGGTTTATTTTCAGGAATGTATCAGGGAAAAGTAACTGCAGCAGGGATCAATATGACTGTAAAACACCCGGATCAATCTGGAAAAGCTTTGATTTTAGGGGTATTTGTTGAATTTTATGCGATTTTGGGATTTGTTATTTCAATTTTCCTTTTAGGACAAAAATTAGCATAAGCAGATTTTTAAAAAAGATTTTAAGAAAAACAAATAAAAGGGTGTAATTATGGGAATAAGAGATATCATTGACAAGATCAAGGAAGAAGGCGAAAGAGAAGTTGCAAAGATAAAAGAGCATTATGAAAAAAGGATAAGCGAGATTACAAAACACCAGGAAGAAGAAAGAAAAAGTTTTTATGACTTCGAACTGGAGAAAATAGCTAAGGAAGTGGAAGAAGTCAAAAGGGGAATCCTTCTTTCCGCTAAATTGGAGAAACGCAAGAAAATTCTTTTAGCAAAGAGAGAGTTGATTGCGCAGGTTTTGGATAAAGTAAAGAAAGACTTAAAAGAACTTTTGGGAAAAGATGTGTATTATCAATTTTTAAAATCAAATCTTGTGAAGCTTGGGGCAGACGGCGATACGGTTTATCTTTCAAAAAGTGATATGGCTGAATTCAGCAAAGAGCTTTTGAAAGACAGCGGTAAAAAGCTGGAGTTTAAAGAAGGCAGATTGGATTCAGGAATTATAATAGAAAAGAAAAGCTTTAATTATAATATTTCAACTGAATCTCTGATTGCGCAGAAAGCACAGGATTTGGAAAAATTGATAGGGACGGAACTCAATGTTCTATAAATCAATCCAATTTAAAGAAGATTCCCGCTATATCTTTGCCGCTTCCTTAGCCAATGCAATGAGGCTTCGTATTTGTACTTATCCTGAATACGAACGCCTTTTAGAAAGTGATGTTGAAACTCTTTTGTCTTTCCTTGCAGAAAAGGATTATGATACTTCTTTAAAAGACACGGAGATGATTCTTCAAAAATCTGAGGAAAAGCTCTTATCGAATGTCATTCAATTCTGCAAAGAAAATGCAGAGTTGAAAGAATACTTTTTATTCCCATATGATTTATTTAATTTAAAAACCCTTTTTAAAGGTTTTTTGAAAGAAGAAAAATTTGAAAAATTGAGTCTCTATCATTTTGGAACCCTGACTCTTGAGCAGCTCAGGAAGTTTTATGATGGAGAAGAGATGGGACAGGTTTCGCCTGTTTTGAAAGAATTTATGAAAAGATTTAACGATGAAATTGAAGACAGGACTCCTTTTGATATAGATGTTCTTTGGGATAAGTACCTGCATCAGTTTTATCTTAATCAGGCAAAGAAACTGAATAATGACTTTCTCTTAAAAATTCATTCTCTTAAAATAGATTTGACTAATATTCTGAATCTTTTCCGTTTAAAATCATTTGATAAGGAATATAAAGTTTATCAAAAAGTTTTTATCAAAGGCGGAAAACTTGATCTTTACACACTATCTGATCTTTATAAAGAAGACATGGATATTATTCACGGCAAACTTGTTTATTTGGATTACAGTGAAGAGATGAAAAAGGGAATTGAGGGGTTTAAAAAAGAGAATTCGCTTTCTGTGATGGAAAAAGAACTGGAAGACTTTCATTCAGAATATATCGGGCAGGCTTTTAACCGAATTTTCGGATATGAAGGGATTATTGCCTATTATTGGAAAAAAATGGCAGAAATCAATAATCTCCGTCTGATTACCACTGCAAAATCAAATTCCATTCAGAAAGAATGGATTTTAAGCAGATTGAGAGGTTGATATGGATATACTTGTTGTAGGGCAAAGAGATAGTATTTTAGGTTTTAAGACAATCGGAATCAAAACTCTTTTCTGGGAAGAAAAAACAGTATCGTTAAAAGCATTAAAGCAGAATATCGATGAAGGAAGCAAGATTATTTTTGTAACAGAAAATCTTTTTCTTGATATCAAAGAATTAATGAGTTTTTATTTTGGAAAACTCTACCCTGTTTTTATTCCGATTCCTGATATTACCGGAAGCCAGGGACTGGGATATGAGAATATTAGACAATTGGTAATCAGAGCTTTAGGAACTGATATTTTTGGAGAAAATGAGGGAGGAAGAGACAGATGATACAAGGAAAAATAATAAAAGTAGCCGGACCTCTTGTTGTTGCTGAACAAATGACCGGCGCGAAAATGTTTGATATGGTCCGGGTCGGTGAAAAAGAACTGATTGGAGAAATTATTGAATTAAGAGGGGATAGAGCTTCTATTCAAGTTTATGAAGAAACAGCCGGAATCGGAACGGGTGAAAAAGTTATTTCAACCGGAGAACCGCTTGTGGTAGAGCTGGGACCTGGAATTATGGAAAACTTTTATGACGGAATTCAAAGGCCTCTTCATAAATTAGCGGAAGCGTCCGGAGCTTTTATATCAAGAGGATTGATGATACCTGGCCTGGATCGAGATAAAAAATGGGAATTTAAGCCTGTTGTAAAAGAAGGGGCTTCGGTCAGTTCAGGAGATATTATCGGTGAAGTGCAGGAAACTTCTCTGGTGAGTCATAAAATCATGGTTCCAAACGGTTTAAAAGGAAAAATAGTAAAAATCTTAAGCGGATCTTTTACAGTAACCGAAACCGTTGCTGTTTTAAAAACAGAAGACGGAAAAGATATTAATCTGATGATGATGCAAAAATGGCCCGTTCGAAAAGGCCGCCCCTATAGTAAAAAGATTCTTCCAAGAGAACCCCTTTTTACAGGGCAGAGAGTCATTGATGCTCTTTTCCCGATTGTAAAGGGAGGAACTGCTTGTATTCCCGGTCCTTTCGGATCAGGAAAAACAGTCACCCAGCACCAGCTGGCAAAATGGGCAGATGCTCAGATTGTTGTTTATATCGGATGCGGTGAGCGGGGAAATGAGATGACAGATGTATTGATTGAATTCCCCGAACTGGAAGACCCGAAAAGCGGACAGCCGTTGATGAAGAGAACTGTTTTGATTGCAAATACTTCAAACATGCCGGTTGCGGCGCGGGAAGCATCTATTTACACAGGAATTACGCTTGCAGAGTATTTTAGGGATATGGGATACGATGTGGCGCTTATGGCGGACTCAACCTCCCGCTGGGCGGAAGCGATGAGAGAAATGTCAGGTCGTCTTGAAGAAATGCCGGGTGAAGAAGGGTATCCTGCTTATTTAGGAACTCGAATTGCTGAATTCTATGAAAGAGCAGGACGGGTGGAAGCACTGGGTTCTCCTCAGAGAGTTGGAAGCGTCAGTGCAATCGGTGCGGTATCTCCTCCAGGAGGAGATCTTTCTGACCCTGTTGTTCAGGCGACTCTTCGGGTTGTTAAAGTATTTTGGGGACTTGAAGCGAGTTTAGCATACAAAAGACACTTCCCAGCGATCAACTGGTTAAGAAGTTATTCTTTGTATTATCAAAACATTGATGAGTTTTTGAGAGAAAAAATGGGAGAAGACTGGATAGAACTCCGAACCTGGACTATGGAAATCCTTCAAAAAGAAGCTGAGCTGGAAGAAATTGCAAGGCTTATTGGAGTCGATTCTCTTTCACCTGAAAACCGTATTATTATGGAAACCGCTAAGTCGATTCGTGAAGACTTTCTGCACCAAAACGGATTTCATGAAGTGGATAGTTATTGTTCTCCTTCTAAAATGTATAAGATGGTGGATTTGATTTATACTTTCCATAAAGAAGCTGATTCTGCCGTAAAATCTGATGTCGATATCAAAGACATTATCGGGCTTCCGGTTCGTGAAAACATTGCCCGAATCAGATATGTCAAGGAAGAAGATGTAGATAAAGAAGTTGATCAGGTTAAGAATAAAATCATTGAGACCTTTTCTAAATTATAAGGAGGAGTGGTATTATGGTAAAGGAATATAAAAGCATAAAAGAAATATACGGTCCTATCATGGTGGTCTCCGGTGTAGAAGGCGCAAAATATGATGAACTGGTAAAAATTAACCTGGCAAACGGTGAAGTAAGAACGGGTAAAGTTCTTGAAGTGAATAAAGATTTGGCAGTTGTCCAGCTTTTTGAAGGAAGTTCTGGACTGGATATTAATACAACAAGCGTTGTTTTTCAAGGAAAGGGGGTTGAAATTGGTCTTTCCTCTGATATTCTCGGGAGAGTCTTTGACGGACAAGGTCGTCCGATAGACGGAGGAGAAGCGATTATTCCTGAAAAAAGAATGGATGTCAACAGTAATCCGATCAATCCTTTTGAAAGAGATTTTCCTGATGAGTTTATCCAGACAGGAATTTCAACCATAGACGGACTGAATACTCTGGTCAGAGGGCAAAAACTTCCGATATTTTCTGGAAGCGGTATGCCTCACGCTCAACTGGCGGCTCAGATTGCAAGACAGGCTAAAGTAAGGGGAAGCGGTGCGGGAGACTTTGCAGTTGTTTTTGCAGCGATGGGAATTACTTTTGAAGAGTCTCAGTTTTTTATTGAAGACTTTAAAAGAACCGGAGCGCTGGAAAGAACCGTTCTTTTTATCAACCTTGCGGATAACCCGGCTATTGAGCGGATATCGACTCCGCGGCTTGCCTTGACAGCGGCAGAATACCTTGCATTTGAAAAAGACATGCATGTTCTTGTTATTCTTATTGATATGACCAATTACTGCGAAGCATTAAGAGAAATTTCTGCTGCAAGAAGAGAAGTACCGGGAAGAAGAGGGTATCCTGGATATCTTTATACCGACCTTTCTACTATTTATGAAAGAGCGGGAAGAATCAAGGGAAAAAAAGGTTCGATTACACAGATTCCTATTCTGACTATGCCCGAAGATGACAAAACCCACCCGATTCCTGACTTGACAGGATATATCACTGAAGGTCAGATCGTTTTTTCAAGGTCTCTTTTAAATACTGGAATTTATCCTCCGGTTGATGTTCTTCAGTCTCTTTCAAGATTGAAAGATAAAGGGATTGGAAAAGGTAAAACAAGAAAAGACCATTCTGATATTTTTAATCAGCTTTTTGCAGCTTATGCAAAAGGTCTTGAATCCAGAGAGCTGGAAGCAATTTTGGGGGAAGCGGCATTAAGCGATATGGACAAACTTTATTACAAGTTTGCCAAGGAATTTGAAAAACGCTATACCAATCAAGGAATCAACGAAGACAGAACAATTGAAGAAACTTTGGATCTTGGATGGGAACTCTTATCCATGCTGCCAAAATCCGAGCTGAAAAGAATCCGGCAAGAATATCTGGATGAATTTCTGCCTCAATTTTTAAAAGAAAAGAATGACTAAGAAAGGCATGGCAGCATGCCTTTTTCTGTAAAGAATAGATCAGAAAAAAGGAAGACGAGATGGTTCTAAAAGTCAATCCAAACCGAATGGAGCTGATGAAGCTGAAAAAAAGCTTAAAATTGGCTCAGAAAGGACATAAGCTTTTAAAAGACAAACAAGAACAGTTAATAAGAAACTTTTTTGAAATCATCAAAGCAAATAAAGAGCTTCGAAAAACTGTTGAAGAAAAACTCATCAAAGCCTATAAAAGTTTTCTGGTTGCCAAGGCTGTGATGGGTGAGGAAAAAATAGAAGAAGCAGTGATGATGCCTACCCTTACGACAGATATCAAATACGGAAAGCAGCAGATTATGAATTTGAAAGTACCGACTTTTGATGTAGTAACCTCAGGTGAAATTCTTTCTTTTGGTCTTTCAGGCACATCTGTTGAATTAGATAATTCAGTGAAAATCTTTTCACAGGTGATTCGAGATCTTTTAATACTTGCGGAAAAGGAAAAAGCGATTATTGAACTGGCGAATGAAATTATCAATACAAGACGAAGAGTCAATGCTCTCGAATATATTTTAGTGCCGAATTTAAAAGAGACTATAAAATATATCGGCAATAAATTGAATGAAATGGAAAGATCCAATATTTCCAGATTGATGAAAATCAAGAATATGGTTCAGGAAGTACAATAGTTTGACAGATTGATTTGTGAATTGAGTGAAATTTTATTATTTTTATATAATCAACTGAACAAGAAAGAGGAGGCTGTATGAGAAAAATTATAACAATAGCTGTTTTCAGTTTGTTTCTTTTAAATATTGCTTATAGTCAGGAAAAGAAAAGCATAACCAATAAGGATGCGGGAAAAGCGACCAAAACAAGTTATTCCAACGATACTTATAAGCTCAATTTTTCACTGCCGGATGGCGAGTGGATGGTTTTAGACGATTCTATGTCTTTAATCAAGGTAAACGGTAAAGTGGTTGAGTTCTGGAAAGTCAATAAAGATATCCGGATTGGAGTTTCTATTGAAGAATCAGACACGCCTTTAATCGAGATGGTTAAAAAAGGGTCTGATGAAATTGCATCAAAGACAGCCGGAAGAAATGTAGTTTCCTTAAGATATACCTATAACAAAGTGCTTTTAATTGAGGATTTGAAATATGTAAAAGGAACTGTCACAGCTCAGGATAAAAATATGCAGACGGAACGAAATCCTTTTTATTATTCTCAGGTTCTTGAAGCGACTAGTATGGAAGGTCAGAAATTTAGAATTGAAAATTATCTGATTACGACTAAGAATGTAGGTGCGGTTCGGATCAATCTTTTTATTATCTATCCTTTAAATACTTATTTTGATAATAGAACGATTTCGAGTGATCTGTTAAAATCTCTTGTACTTGAGTAATAGATACTGAAATGATTTTAAATTGCAAAGACTCATTTCTGTCGTTCCCGTGACGGGGGAATCTATTGAAATAAGTATTAAGTTATAGATTCCGGTCTTTTGCAAACAAAAATCGGAATGACAGGTTTGCATTTTATATTCAGTTGTGTATAAAAGAAACAGTAATCCTGCTGTTTCTTTTTTTCAATTTTATCGATAAACAGCCTTAAAAAAAAATATTATAATGGATTTGAAACTGAAAGAGAAAAAGTATTTAAGCGAGCAGTTGATTGCTTATATTGGGAATAAAAGATCTCTTTTATCTTTAATTAGAAATTCTATTATTTTTACCGGAGAAACTGAAGGAATTTTTCTTGATTTGTTTTCCGGCAGTGGCAGCGTATCGCGTCTTGCTAAAACTATGGGGTTTTCAGTTTATTCCAATGACTGGGAATTTTATTCTTATGTGATTAATCAGGCATATTTAACAATTCATGAGGGTGAATTAGATGAACTTTTTAAAGATGAAGGCGGATTTCAAGCCGTTTTAGACGATTTAAACTCTTTAAAAGACCCCAATCATCCCTATATATCTCGTTATTATTCTCCAGCCGACGGCGTGCCTGATCCGAAGAAAGAAAGACTTTTTTATACCAGAGAAAATGGATTAAAAATTGACAGCGTGAGAGAAAAAATCGAGGCAATGTATCCTGAATGGAATAAGAAAAAATATCTTCTGACAGCGCTTCTACTCTATCAGTCAGCCACCCATACCAATACTTCAGGGGTTTTTAAGGCTTTTCATAACGGTTTTGGAGGATTGGGAAAGGATGCTTTAAAAAGGATACTGAAACCGATTCAGCTTTCTTATCCTGTATTGTATCCAAAAATTGCTCCGGAATACTTTGTTTTTCAAAAAGATGTCAATCAGCTTGCCGGAGAGATAGACTGGGATAAAATAAAGATTACTTACTTGGATCCTCCCTATAATCAGCATCAATATGGAAGCAATTATCATCTTTTAAATACGATTGCTTTATGGGATAAACCAAAAATCAGCAATGATTTTAAGGCGGATGGAAAAGCAGGGATCAGAAAAGACTGGCAGAAGACAAAGTCCGATTACTGCTATGCTAAAACTGCTGTCTGCCAATTTGCCGATTTGATTCAAAAAATTAAAAGTCCTTATATTCTGATCAGTTATAATACTGAAGGCATTATTCCCTTTCATGAGATGATCAATATTTTAAAAGAACATGGAAAAGTAACTTTTTACACTGACCGATATACTAAATATAAGGGCGGAAGACAGAGCCTGGAAAGAAAAATCAATAATCTGGAATTTGTCATTATTTTGGAAAAAGAAAAGGTTCACAGCAAAGAAGATACGGAAACAATTTATAAAATATTGACAGAAAAAAAAATAGAAGTACTGAAGGGTTGTTTATTCGATGAAAAAGTGATGGCAAAAGAAGGATGGCAGAATACAATTTTCGGCTATCAAAGAGATAAAAACACGCTTTTTCTTGAGAACTTGCTTTTTTCCGGATATGAAGGGGATGAGAGAGTGATCTTGGATATTTTAGAAAAAGCCCATATTCTATCCCGCAAAGATGAAATTAAAATTCTTTTTGATGCTTCTCCCAAAAAATACGAAAAAAAAATTCTCAATTCTTTTAAAAAAATTGTCCATAAAAAATATTTTTCAGAATTTAAAGAAATCTATGATCTTATTTTTGAAGAATATCAACATAGAAAAGAATTTCAAGTGATTCAGAATATCGCCAGAAAAAGGGGTGTTTTAGAAATCTAAAGAATATCCATGCAGATCATGCAAAGATCATCTGAAAAATGATCATCACCTTTGTATTCAACCAGCCGCTTGTAAAAAAGATGAATGAAATTTTTAGCGTCGTAAGAGTAAAGATCTAAAAGAGTTTTTTCAAATAATTCTTCTTCAAAACAAAAATTTGAATTATTTTTACAAGTTTCAGTAATTCCGTCTGTGTAGAGAAAAAGTTTAGAATTCTGCTCAAGTTTTAAAAAATAATTTTGGTAGGATTTGTTTTTTTCAGCCAGTTCATGGTTCGTAAAAATAGCCAGTGGAAATGATTTGTGAGTTGGGTTGAAAAAAGAGAGTTCTTGAGAATTCTTTATAATACAGGGAAGGTTATGCCCAGCGTTTGAGTAAGTGAGAGTAAGGGTCTCTGGATTGAAAATGCAGTAAAAAGCGGTAATAAAATTTCCAGCCGTCTGATTAATAAGTAAATCGTTTAAATAAGAAAAAAGAAAGGCGGGATCTTTTCTCATATCTCCAGCTTGAAGAATAAAACTTTTGATCATGGAAGTGATAAAAGCGGCAGGAATTCCATGCCCTGAAACATCGCTTAAAAAAATACCAATTTCTTTTCCGTTTTTAAAAACAATAAAGTCGTAAAAATCACCTCCGACTTCATCCATGGTTTTGTAAAAAAAACTGATATTTTCAACAGGAGAATTGAGAGGGATCAGCTGCTGCTGGATTTTTTTTGCAATCAGAATATCTTTTTCAATCTGTTCGTTTCGAATTTTTAATTTATTTCTTTCCCCTGCCAGTTCTTGGGTTCGCTCTAAAACTTTGATTTCAAGATTTTTATTTAAAAACTTGATTTTAGAAATATATTTATCCATCTTGTCAGCAAGATGATTAAAGTATTCTGCGACTTTTCCTATCTCATCATGAGAAGAAATGGCTGCCCGGATTCTCCAGTTTCCTCCAATCATTTCTAGAATTGTTTTTTTGAGTTTCAGAATAGGGCTGACGAGTTTTTTTGAGAAAAAAACAGCGATAAGGCTGACAAACAAAGCAAAAACAATAAAAACGGAGGCTGAAAAAAGAATTGTTTTCAAAGTCGCTTTTTCAACTGAGCTATAGCTGACCCAATAACAGACACTCACAAAATGCTCGCCCATAACTTCAGGTTTGGGAACGGTTATTTCAAGGATTTCTCCCAAAAGTTTCTTGGGATTTTCAGAATAAAAGTTCGGATTGATAAAAAGATTATCCTGAGACTGATTGATTTTTTTTCTTAAAGATATTTTTGGCGTGTTTAAATTTTCAAGAAGAATGGGATCTTCTACAAAAAGAAATGTTTTTTTTGAAGGATAGTTATAGGAATCAGCTTTTTCAATATCCAGTGAGTCAAAAATAACAACACCATTTTTTCCGATAATCATCACCCGTACGATGAATTTCATTTTTACATTGTCTTTATATTGGAGAAGTTTTTCAAATTTTTCTTTAAAAATATCAAAAAATCTCGAGGCGGAAAGACCAATTGTGTCGGCATAAAGCTGATAAATGCTGATCGTGGAAGATTTTGCTATTGCGTAACTTTCATTTTCAATATTTTCATAAAGCATTTTTCTTTGTTCTGAAATGGCAATTAAAGCGAGAAAAAAGGTAATAAAAAAAATAAGACTGAGGGAGAAAAAAATCAGTTTTGTCGATACTTTCCGGATTTTATCCATAAATCCTCATCCTTGATTTAAAATTTTAATTCATTATAATTTAATTAATTTTAAGAAAATAAAAAGCACTATTTTACAAGAATTTCTTTTTTTCCGGACATTTTTTTCATTTCAGCGGTAAATTGTTCAAGCGCCTGCTGAGGTGAAAGCCGCCCCGATTCTACTGATCGGATCGCTTCAAAAAGCATATTTTGAAAAAAAACAGTATCAATATGATTAGGAATAAAACAAGTGTATTTTAAAAATTGAGTTGCTTTTGTCAGGAAAGGGTCTTTCTGATAAGAGGGCATTTTTGAGGTTGATTTCCTGACAGCTAAATGGGAAGAGGCAAAGGCATGTTTTATATCGTGATCTGGGTCTGTGGCTTTCATAAGAAGTTTAAAAATAATGTTTTTCTGCAGACTTTTGTTGTTGACAATATAAACCAGCGGATGAGAAAGAGTAGTAGGCTTTCCCCCTTTGATTCCCGAAGGGATCAAGCAAAAACCCACTTTTTCATTAAAATCTTTTTCGCTCATTCCCTGATCTTTAATATATTCCATTTTATTCCAGCTGCCGCCGGTTATGTTAAAAAGGATTTCTTTATGGGGAATCGCTCTGTCCATCACTTCCCAGCCTAAATCAATCATTTCTTTCGGCATGACTTTTTGTACATGCACTAGTTCGTAAAAAAAATTAAAAACAGCTAAAAGCGCTTTTTGATCGATCACCAGATGGTTGTTTTTTTGATCTTCAAAAACACCTTGAAAAGAAGTGATGAAATGAAAAAAATTGGAGCCTGGAGTGGGGCGGTGATAAATTCCCCATTTGACCAATCCTTTATTTTGAGCTTCAACAGCTATCTTGACGATATCAAAAAGAGTTATTTTCCCTTTTTCTACCTCAGACGGAAAAGCGTTTATTTTTGAATCCGGCCAGCCCAATGCTTTTAAAACATCTTTGCGGTAATAAAACATTCTCACTTCTGTATCCTGAGGAATCCCATATATTTTATTTTTATATTTTACTGAATCCCAGAGTGAAGGGAAAAAGTCTTTAAAATTTTTTGGATCATTTTTTAAATAAGGGGTAAGGTCGGCAAGAAAACCTTGGGATGCGAGGCGGGAAATATCCTCATGTCCAATCAGAAGGATATCTTCAGCCTGTTGGGACTCAAAAGCAAGGATAAAGCGCCTTCTGAAATCTTCATGGGTTCCCGTAAAAAATTCTCCTTTCAGCTCAATTTTTTTATTTTCTTTCAAAAGAGATTTGTTTAATATTTCCACTGCTTCTTTCAGATTGGTCAGCCGGGTAATCGAAGTCGATTCAGGTCCAATAATCAGAGCTTTGATCGGAATGATTTCAAGCGAAGGGCTGGCGGTTATGATAAATGGAGAAAGTGTCGAAATAAAAAACGAAAAAAACAGTTTTTTCATAAGCATACCCTTTTAATATTAATTTATTTTAATAATAACTGAATTTATTTATTTTACCAATTTTTTTAATAAAACTAAAATCACTAAAGTGTTTGGTATATAAAAAAGATATGATTATTTTCTATGAGTACAATTCTTTCTTTATAATAAGATGGAGACAGGATGCTTCGGTTTAAAAACTGGTTTTTAAAATATATCTTACAGTCTGAGCTTTCAGATAACCTTAAGATTTTTTCTTATCAAGATGAATTGAACCGGCAGTGCCTGCGTTTTATTCCTTTTATCAATTTGATTTTTATTTTGGCATGGCTGCCTTATATCCCGATTGATAAAATTCTGCACCCCTATTTTTCTCATGTTTTTTGGCTGCGGATAGGGTTGAGTATTGCCGGAATTCTTTCTTCGGTGGTTTTTTATTTCAGGCTGATTTCCAAAAATATGGGAATCAAACTAGTTCTTTTTCTTGGGATTTACCTTGTTTTGGCTACTGCGGCGCTGACTGGGCTTTCAAAAGGAGGAACGGTCTATTTTGGAGGATTTTTATTTATTATTATGTCTTTAATTTTAATACCGTTAAGGTTTTATATTCTTTGGATATTGATTATTGGAGGGTTTGGAATTTTTCTTTTTATTTCTCATTTTTTTGTCACTACTTTTAATAATATTTTTACCCGTTACAGCTTTTCAGACCTTCGTTCAGCTGTTCTGGTTTCTTTATTATTTACTTTTCTGGTGGATAAGATCCGTTATAAAAGTTATTTAAAATCCTGCGAGCTTGAAAAAGAAAGGAATTTTTTAAAACAGCAAAACGATGTTTTGGCAGCGGAACTGAATATGGCAAAAAGCATTCAGGAAAATATGATGCCTTCCAAAACTCCGAACCATAAAATATCCTCTCTTTATAAACCGATGTCTCAACTGGGAGGGGATTTTTTTGATTTTATCACTTTTACCGATTCTGGAAAATTTGGAGTTTTTTTAAGCGATGTTTCCGGGCATGGCGTACCGGCGGCTTTTATTACATCGATGATAAAAGGCTTTTTACTGAAAGCAGGGGAAACTCTGAAAGATCCTGCACAATTGCTTCAGTATCTGAATGAAAATCTTCATAATCAGACATCAGGTCATTTTATGACTGCTTTTTATGGAATTTATGACAGTGAAAATAAGAAAATTATCTATAGCAATGCGGGACACAATCTTCCTTTTTTGATCGGTAAGGATTCCGTCTGTTTTTTTTCAGGTGAAAATAAAAGTCTGCCTCTGGCTGTCTTAAGCAATCTGGAATTAAAAGATTTAAACAAATCTTATAAAAACCATACTATGGAAATCTTAGATAACAGCAGGGTTATTTTTTATACGGACGGTCTGGTGGAAACGGTCAATATTCATAAACCGGATACAGATTTTGGATCATTGTCTTTAATTCAACTCATAGAAGAATATAGAGAATGTTCTCCCCAGAAGTTTTTGATCCGGATTTTTGAAAAATTAATCGAATTCCGGGGAAGCGAAGAACTGGAAGACGATGTCTGTATTATCTGCATGGATACCTGATAAAAAGGGGGAGGATAGAATGAAGATAGGATTATGTATCGGAGGGGGCGGATCAAGGGGATATGCTGTCGTGCCTATTATTCAGAAACTTCTTTCTGAAGGGATTCGTTTTGATGCTGTTTCTGGATGCAGTGTGGGTTCAATCATTGGTTCATACCTCGCTTTAAACGGAAATCTGGATGATTTTGAAAATGAAATTTCAAAAATCAATCAATTCAAGTTTTTAAGACTCATTGATTTTGCGGGGAGAAAAAAGTCTTCTATTCTTTATGGAAAAAAAATCAAAAAGTTTTTAAATAAAGAAATTTTAAAAGAGAAAAAATTTTCAGATCTTAAAATCCCTCTTTTTATCAACAGTACGGATTTATCAACCGGAAAACCTTATTACTTTCAAGAAGGATTTCTTATAGACGGGGTCATGTCTTCCATTGCTATTCCAGGAGTTTTTCCGCCGTATCTTTATCAGGGGAAAATTCTTGTGGACGGGGGAGTCTGTGAATCTCTTCCAATCCGTATTTTAAAAGAAAAAGTTGATAAAATCATTGCGGTCAGTTTAAATGAAGTAGGGATCAGTAATATAAAAATAGGACTATCCGATGTGCTTTTTAAAAGTTTATCAATTATGATGAATCAAAATGTAGAATTTCAAGATGACCCTGAAGTAAAATTTTTAAAACCTGTTTTTACGGGAAAAGAAGCAAATTTTTTAAAATTTTACAAACATTCTTCTTACTTCCAGCTTGGAAAGAAAGTGATCGATGAAAAAATCCAAGAAATCAAAGAATGGATTGGGAAGTGATCCCGCTTTAGCGGTTAAATAGTGACCAGGTATTTTTGGAGCATTTTTTTAAGCGTATCCGCTTTTACAGGTTTGGGAATAAAATCATCCATTCCCGCTTTCAGGCATTCTTCCCTGTCTTCATTCATGACATAAGCAGTCAAAGCAATAATAGGGACTCGTTTCCCTTCTTTTTCTTTTGAGCGGTAGATTCTGGTTGCTTCTATTCCGTTGAGGTAAGGCAGTTGAATATCCATCAAAATAAGATCAACCTTTTCTTTCTCCAGTATTTCCAAAGCTTTTCTCCCATCCTCGGCATGGATAAATTCATAGTTCCACCTTCTCATCAGTTCTTTGAGAGCGTAAGCGTTGATTTCGTTGTCTTCCACGATTAAAATCATTTTTGAAGCCTCCAGTCTTGTTTTTTTATTATTAATTTTCTTAGATAAAGAATCAATTTTTTTAAATATATTTTTAAATTTAAATACTTCAAGCTGATAAACCCCTACTGTGATAACTTTGGAAATTTCTGTTTTATCTGAACCGTAATTTTTAGAAAGAGATTCATTGTTTTTTGATGAATGATCTGAAAAAGATTGAGTAGAAATGAGAATAAAAATAAGACAATGAATCATAGTAAAAAGAATCTTGGTCAAATAACTGCTCCTCTTTTGATTCTGGGGATTCTATTATTAAACTCATAAATATTTATTATTACCTGGTTTTTATAAATATAATCAATTTTAGATTAAAAAAAACTGATTTTATATTTTCTTACACATATAAGTTCAAATTTCAACTTTATTTTATTCGGATAAACAGAAAAACAGTTTTCATGATTAAATTTTAAATTACATATTTTCTAAATCTTTTAAGTTTTAAAAGGAGTCTCCATGAAAAAGATAATTTTCTCACTTTTAATATTTTCAAGCTTTACCGTTTACGGGCTTTCTCCTCAGGGCGGGCAGTATCTCACATTTGGAGATTTTCCCCTTTCTTTTCAAAAAACTTTTTATACTCCATTTTTAAATCCTTCTTCGATTCAGGAAAATGAGAGAATCTCGGCCGACCTTGCTTTCGGCACTCTGGAATCTGAAAGTATTTTAGGCTTGGGGATGGGGTTTCCAAGCCTTTACGGGACATTCGGCTTCCGTTTTCTTTACCAGTCGGCTGATACGGGAATGAAATCCCTTCTTGGGTTCGGTGGTTTTTATTCGAGGAAAATAGCGAGGGATTTTTACTTCGGATTCGGGATAAAAGGATTTTTAATCGATGTCAATAGTGAAACAGGGTTTATCCTGAATGCGGATTTTGGAATCAATTCTTTTTTTGAAATCTCCAAAATTCCTTTTCATTATGGAATTGCTTTAGTGAATATCGGGCTTCCAGCGAAAAAAGGGGGAGCTGAGTCTTATCCCCCTTTAGGATTAAGAGCTGAAATTCAGCCGGAATTGGCTTTATTGGATGAAAAACAAACCACTTCCCCTTTTTTAAGCTTATTCAGCGGATTTTATCCTTTCAGTTATGTTCTTTCTGCCGGAGTGGCGCAGAAAATCGGGATTGTGACCCTTTCGGGAGGAGTAGCTTTTGATCTTTTAGGAGATCAGTACAAAAATCAAAGTTCTGTTTTTCTTTCTTTGAAAGCTCTGAAAGATTTTGGAAACTTTGCTGTTTCGGGAAATTATACTTTTTATCCCTCGGCTGATTTTGACTTGAACGGAAAAAAAGAGATGAAGCACCTTTTCAGCATTTCTTTTTCTTTTGGAAGCATCGATCAAAGCGGACCTGAAACCCTGATTACTCCCAATAACCTGATTGAAAAAGACAATAGAATATATCTTTCGCCCAATGAGGATAATATTAACGATTATCTCACTTTCGGGCTTGAAATCACAGATCCTTCTGTCTTGCAGGAATGGAAATTCAGCGTGAAAAATAAAAATAGAGATCTGGTTTATGAAACGGGCGATAAAATAAGCGAGTCTCAATTTACGAGCCAATCCCTCTCCCAGATTCTGAAAAAAAAGCAGGGAGCTTTTTATCCGGCTCAAATCGTCTGGCCGTGTGTGGATAAAGAGGGGAAAAAGCTTCCGGATGGTGAATATTTGTTTGAGATCACAGCGGTTGATTTTAAAGGAAATACTACCAAAATTGGAAATCCTGTCAATTTTCAGGCTCAGGCGCTGGTGATTGATACAGTGGCGCCTCGGCTTGAGCTGGCGGTTGCGGATAAGAAATTTTCACCTAATGGGGACGGTTCAAAAGATACGATTGAAATTGACCATAAAAATCCAAGTGAAATCGCCAAGTGGCACGCTGAGATCCGTTCTAATGGAGTTGCTGTTTACCGGAAAGACTGGGATGGCAAGCCGGATGAAAAAGTGCTCTGGGATGGAAAAAATGAAGACGGAACCACTTTGCCTGATGGAAAGTACGAGTATTTTCTTTCCGCAGCTGATAAAGCAGGCAACAGTTTTTCCACATCGGTTTCAGATATTTTAATTGACACAAAGCTTCCGGTGGTTCAGGCGAAAGCTTTGGAAAACTATTTTTCACCCAATGGAGACGGTATTAAAGATACAATTGAGCTGGAACAACAGGTCGATAAAAAGGGAAGCTGGACGGGAGAAATCTTGAATGACCAGAAAGAGATTGTCAAAAAATATGAATGGAAAGACTATCCTTCAGCCAAACTGGTCTGGGACGGAAAAAATATGGAAGGCAAGGTCTTGCCGGACGGAAAATACTCTTACCGTTTAAAAGGAACAGACGAGTCAGGAAACAAAACAGAAAAAGACATGACAGTGTTTATTATTGACAATACACCTCCAAAATCGGATATTTCTGTGGCGGATCTTTATTTTTCTCCCAACAATGACGGTGAAAAAGACTTTCTGGATGTCACAATGAAAGAAAGTTCGGAAGAAGATTTCTGGAAACTCGACATTGTCGGAAAAAGCTCTCAGATTGTCAAATCTTACTACTGGCAGGGCAATCCTCCCCCTTATCTTCAGGAAAACGGGATAGACAGAAACAACAAAGTATTGCCGGACGGAGAGTATCAGCTGGTGCTGTCTTCTACAGATAAAGCAGGAAACAGTTTCAAAAATGAAGTAAGGCAACTTGTTTTGGATACTGAAGCGCCGGTTTTATCGATGAATGTTTATCAGGTTATTTTTTCTCCCAATAACGACGGGAAAAAAGATGAGGCTGTGATTCAGGTCAATGTGGAAAAGGGAGATGAGGCGGCCATAGAAATCAGGGATAATTCTGATAATCCTGTTTTCACCCAAGAGCTTCCAGCTTCTTCAGGCGAGTTTAACTGGAACGGAAAAAATCAGGAAAATCAGACTGTTTCCGATGGAACCTACACTGTTTATCTGAAAGCGAAGGATAAAGCGGGGAATAAGAGCCGGGAAGACAGGCAGGTAGTGGTTTTAAACCTTGAAAGCAAAATTATGCTGATTTCAGACAAAAAGATTCTGAATCCCTATCACGAGTCTTTTAATAAAATCCAGTTTCAGGCGGATATTCCTGAAATCACGCTTTGTGAAAAAATTGAAGTGATTATGCTGGATAAAGAGGGAGATGAACTTTTTACGCTTCCTGTGGAGCAGATTCCTGATAATGGAAAATGGAGTATGGTTTATAAAGGAAACAATGACAGCGGAAATTATCTGAAAGACGGGGAATATTCTCAGAAAATCAAGGTTTACTACACAAACGGAGACGAAATTGAAAGCAATAAAGCGGATTTTCGTGTGGATACCGAGGGGCCGGTTTTAAACCTTGCCTTTAGTCCTGAGCTTTTTTCACCGGATGGAGACGGAGAAAATGATGTTTTTAATGTCAGCCTGAAAGCGGAGGATCCGAGTGGAATCTCGAAATGGCAGATTGTGATTGAAGATCGTTTTAAAGAAGATTTTAAAAGCTTTCAGGGTGTGAAAACAATACCGGATAATATTCAGTGGGATGGTTTTTCAAACGAGGGGATATTGACTGACAGTGCGGAAGATTTCTTTATTTATGCAGTCGCGCAAGACAGTGTCGGAAATATTTCCAAAACAGAAAAAATGCCGTTTACAACCGATATTCTGGTGCTGAAGACGGACCGTGGGTATAAAATCAGAATCAGTAATATTGAATTTGATTTGAACAAAGCCAATCTGAAGCCTTCCGGCATTAAAATACTGGACAGGGTTTCCCAAAAATTGAAAAAATTCCCGAATTATAAAGTAAAAATAGAAGGGCACGCAGACAGTACGGGCGCTGAAGCGTGGAACGAAAAACTTTCTCTTCTTCGCTCAGAATCGGTCAAAACTTATTTTGTGGAAGAAAAAGAACTTTTAGATTCTCAATTTTCAACAGAAGGGTATGGGTCTAGAATTCCTCTTTATCCTAATAATAACCCAAAAAACAGGGCAAAAAACAGAAGAGTGGAATTTATTCTGATCAAACAGTAAAAATCGTTCAAAACTGCGGAGTAAAATCCGCAGTTTTCTATTATTTATTTGAGAAATAAGAATGGTGAATCATTTATTCAGGCTGTCGATTATTGAAAACTATTTCCATCAATCATCTTTTTATCATATGATATCTGTAAGTTGATCAGAAAGGGTAATTGTCTTTTCTGATGTAATCTTTCATAGTCATCCCTGAAAAAGTATAAAAATCCTTTACAGTAAAGCATAAATCATAAAAAAGAAGCGGGAAATTGGCAAGATTTTCTATCTCTTTGCCAATAACCCGGTAAAAAATAGAAGTTTTTCTACACATTCTTTTTTGAACTGTCTTGAAGATTTAATTTGATTGGACTCGAATCAGCTTATTTTAAGACTATGCCAGCGGGTTTCAAATCCAAACCCCTAACCCCTTATCCTTAAGTCTTTAAGGACAAGGGGGAGTCCGACTTGATTTCATCCGTGAAATCAAGTCGGACGGGGAAAAAGAG
>MIAO01000018.1 GCA_001829155.1 Spirochaetes bacterium GWB1_36_13
TGGATTTTGAGATCGGGGTATTGGAAGATAACGGCATTATTCCAACCGAGATTTTCGGAATCAAGCTTTACTGGGCAAAAAACCTGATGACTTACAAACAAAAAGTGAAAGAAGGAAGCTATCAGTTTTAAAAAAATATAGCCCAAAAGGGCTATTTGATCAAAAAAAGATTAAAATAGCCCTTTTGGGGGATTGTGGAAATGGATAAAATCAATATTTATTTAATATTATATCAATTAATCTTGTGCTGTCGGGGATTTGTTTATCCTCAAAGCATAAAGAAGGAGCTTGACATGTTTGCAATGGAAGAAAACGAAAATCAGCTGGTGTCTGACTACTACGCTAAAAACTATATGATGAATATCTATCTCTCGCTGAAAAAACAGCTTCATACGGTTTCTCAGGAAGAAAAACCTCATCTGGTCAGATACATCAATAAAATGCAGAAAATGATGTTGGAAGAATACCGGATTCTGGGTTAGAAGTTAGCATTAAGAGAGTTTAATAAAAATCAAAGAAGTTTTTACAGTATGGAAATAACAAAAAAAAAATTTGATAAAATCACAATTTTTTCCTAAAACCGCCTTTCCTTTCAGGAAATATCATCTTTTTAATCTTGTGTATCAAAACCGAAAAGTTTTTACTCAATAAATAAGAAAGATTTTGATAAATTTATAAATGTGGAAATTAGCCTGCCCCGAAGAGGCTTTAATGCCTCGGATTATGTTGGGAGGAGAGAAGGATTATGAGGTTTTGGAATGGATAAGCAGAATGTAACTGAGAATATAAAAGCACCGAACAAAGATTTGGAAGTATTGAGAATAAATTTTCCGCATTGCTTTGACAAAGACGGCAATTTTCAATTGGAAAAATTCAAAGCCAAACTGACAGAAAAGGAAATCAATTTTTCTACCGAGAGTTACGGTTTAGACTGGCTGGGAAAAAGCTATGCACGGCTTTTGGCAAGCGATCCTGCAGAAACCCTGCTGAAAGCAGACGAAAACCACAACAGCAAAACGGAAAATGCCAACTCTGAAAATCTGCTTGTAAAAGGCGATAACTTGGAAGTGCTGAAACACCTTGCCAATGCCTACTATGAACAGGTCAAAATGATTTATATCGACCCGCCTTACAATACGGGGAACGATGACTTTGTGTATCAAGATGATAGAAAATTTACTGTAAGGGAACTGCAAAATCTGATTGGAGTTGATGCAGAAAAAGCCAAACGCATTTTAAACTTTACCCAAAGCAAAAGCAACAGCCATTCGGCTTGGCTCACATTTATGTATCCACGGCTTTACATTGCCAAACAGCTTTTAAAAGATGACGGGGTTATCTTTGTTTCCATTGATGATAATGAAATTAACCAACTTAGGTTGCTGATGGATGAAATTTTTGGCGAAGAAAATTTCATTTCTCAAATTACCGTTCTGTGCAATCCAAAGGGACGGTCACAAGATAAATTCTTTGCAACCAATCATGAATATGTCCTAGTATATTCTAAAAGAATATTGCCAAAAGGTTATTTTTCAATAGCTAAGGATATTGAACAAATAAACACTGAGTACAAAGAAGAAGACGAAATTGGTCAGTATAGATTGTTGGAACTTAGAAATACTCATCGCGAATTTGGTAAACACAATAGAAAAAACATGTATTTCCCTTTTTTTGTCAATAAGACAGATGGTTCTGTTTCACTTTACAATACCAATGGAAACATTGAAGTTCTACCAAATTGGGAAGATGGTTATGAGGGTTGTTGGACATGGGATAAAATAAATGCTGAAAACAACATCCATTTATTGGTTGGAAAGGAATCAAATGGAGCTTGGAAGATTTATCGTAAGAGTTATGCAAATGGTGCCGAGAAAATGCTTAAAACAATCTTGATCAATAAGCTTTTCTACACTGAAAAAGGTCAAAAAGAATTTAATTCATTATTTAGAACTAAAGATAAAATCTTTAATTCGCCCAAATCACTTCATTTAATAATTGAACTACTAAAAACTATCACGATTGATCAGGATATAATCCTTGACTTTTTCGCAGGCTCAGGCACAACTGGAGACTCTGTTATGCAACTCAATGCAGAAGATTGTGGAAAAAGAAAATACATTTTAGTTCAAATACCAGAACCTATTGACCCCAAGAAAAACAAAACTGCTTATGATTTTGTAAAAGATGAATTAAAAGCTGAGTCGACCATTTTTGAAATTACAAAAGAGCGATTGATAAGAGCTGCAGAAAAAACGAGTGAAATAATTGATTCAAAAATTACTGAAAAGGAAAAAGAAATTGAAGAGCTTGAAAGTAAATTAGACCTAGATGACAAAGAAGAAAAAATCAGTGAGTTGAAGGCTGAAATCAAGGTTTTGAAAAACCAGGATTTGGGCTTTAAAATTTTTGAAACCACTCCTATTTGGGAAGACTACAATTTTGAAGCGGAACAGTTCGATAGTTCGCAAACCCTTTTTGATGCGGGCAAACTGACAAAAGAGGACATCAAAGCATTGCTTGCCACTTGGAAAGCCTATGACGGTATTGCACTCACGCAAGATTTAGAACTTATTAAGCTGGGCACTGAGCCTGCCGAAGTGTACACCGCTTATTACGGCAATGGTAAATTATATTTAATGAATAAAGGTTTTACTACCGGTCATTTAAAATCACTGCTGGAAAAGATAGATACGGACAAACGGTTTGAACCTAAAAGCATCATCGTATTCGGCTGGCATTTTGAGAGTAAGAGTTTACGGGAAATTTCTGAAAATGTAAAAACTTACAATAACAAGAAAAAAAGCGATATTGACTTTATAACAAGGTATTAATATGAAGGGATTTAATTTTGAGAAGAACCTGCCTCATCAGGAGAATGCCGTAGAAAGCACTTTGGCGGTTTTTGAAAACCTGAAGCCCCAGCCTGTGCCGGAAGTAGAAAAAAATTATATCAATCCGGTTTATAACAAGATTGAAAAACAGGGTAATGTATTTGATAATGTGATAAAGCCTTATGATCAATATTATGATAATATAAAAACAAGGCAGGCAAAAAATCATATAGAAGAAACAATCAAGCCTAAAAGCAACATCATTGATATCATGATGGAAACTGGAACAGGCAAAACTTATACTTACACTAAAACCATTTTTGAACTCAATAAAAATTACGGCATTTTTAAATTCATTGTGGTTGTGCCGACTTTATCCATTAAAGCAGGAACCATTGACTTTTTAAAATCAGACAGCAGCCGTGAGCATTTCAAAGAACAATACGGGAAAACACTTCATTTACACATTGTAGAAAGCCAGAAAAACAATAAAAGCAAAAAGTCATTTATTCCACCGGCGGTAGCCAGTTTTGTCAATGCCGGAAACTTTGAAAAAAACAGGATTCAGGTAATGATTATCAACGCAGGGATGATTAATTCTGAAACCATGCAAAAGAGCTTTGATAAAGGTTTGTTTGACAAATACACGATTCCCTTTGATTCCATAGCTGCCGTAAAGCCGTTTATGATTATTGACGAACCGCATAAATTCGGTCAAGGCAATAAAACTTGGGAGAATATTCAAAAAATGAAACCCCAATTTATTTTGCGTTATGGAGCGACATTTCCCGACAAACAAGTAAGGCAAAAAAATATTTTAACCAATAAAACTGAAAATATTTATGTCAAAGACTATCAAAACTTGATTTACACTTTGACCGCAGTTGATTCATTTAATAGAAATTTGGTTAAAGGTGTTATCGGGCACATCACTGAATTTGAAAGCGGAAAAAATGCGGTTGTGAAATTTATTGATTCAAATGGAACAGAAGCCAGTTTTGAATTGATTGAAAACGGCAAACGAAAAACGATAGCCGTTTCCAAAAAAGAAAGCCTTAAAAAGGTTCATCCTGAAATGAGCGATTTGGGGATTGAGAATTTGAATAAAAGCACAGTTTTGTTAACCAACGGTCTGGAAATGAAAAAAGGAGACAAAATCAACCCCTATTCGTATGCTGAAAAGTTACAGGAAACAATGATTCAAAAGGCAATCAAACACCATTTTGAAATTGAAAAAGAACTACTAACAAGAGAAGTAAAGATTAAACCGTTAACGCTTTTCTTCATTGACAACATAGACGAATACCGAAACAAAGAAGGATATATCAGGAAAACGGTTGAACAATACATCAAAGCCGAAATTGAAAAACTGCTGAAAACAGAAAATGATGTTTTTTATAAGGCGTATCTTGAAAAAACACTGCTTGACCTTTCGGCAGCACATGCGGGTTATTTTTCAAAAGACAACACCGAGAAAGACGAAGCAATTGAAAAAGAGATAAACGAAATTTTGCACGACAAACAAGCAATGCTTAATTTGGAAAATCCGAGACGATTTGTTTTTTCTAAATGGACTTTGCGTGAAGGCTGGGATAACCCGAATGTATTTCAGATTTGTAAACTCAGAAGCAGTGGTAGTGAAATTTCAAAATTACAAGAAGTTGGTCGCGGTTTGCGTTTGCCAGTGAATGAATACGGCAATCGTGTTAAAGATGAACAATTTCATCTCAACTACTTTGTGGACTTCACCGAAAGCGATTTTGTAGATAAGTTGGTGAGTGAAATCAATCAGAAATCTGGGGCGGTATCATTTGAAACAGTAGAAACGAATATTACCCCATTGATTAAAATTATTCTTCAAAAATATTCAGAGCAGTTTAAAGATGAAGAACAATTGTTGGAATATTTAGACGACAAAGGTATAATTAAGCGTAATAATGATTTTAAAGAAGGCGGTTTTGATTTTATAAAAACTAACTTCTCAATGATTTTTGAGGGCGTGAACTCTAACAAAGTCCGCAAAGCAACCGACCCCAAAAAGAAAGTGGTAGTTAGAACAGAGAAATACCAAGAGCTAAAAGATCTTTGGGAAAAACTGAATGAGAAAGTTATCCTTGAATATAAATTTGATAACGAATCAAGTTTCAAAACTTTATTCACCGAGTTTCTGAAAACCCAAAAAGACAATTTCACTACTGATGTCATTAATGAAAGAATTTCAAAAGTTGAAATCAAAGACAACAAAGCGGTTGTAAACGAACCAGAATCAGTTTATAAACGAAAAACCGCAAATATTTCAATAATGAAATACAGCGACTTTTTGAAAGAACTTTCAAAGAATCTAAACATTAACATTACAACCTTACATCAATCAATCATTGACGCAGGAACAGACATAAATAAGTATCTCAACCAAACGACACTAAGGATAATCAAACAGAATTTTGATTTTTTCTTAATGACACAAGCCTTTGACAAATATTCGATAGAGTATAAAAAGGTTTCAAACAGCATTCACCCAACTAAGCTCACAGACGAGAAAGGTAATGTGCTGAAAGAAATTTCTGCTTCTGATGTTGGTGTTTTGTTTTCAGACGAAAATGTTTCAAAATCATATTTCTTTGAGGAATTATATTACGATTCAGATTTGGAGAAATCAAACATAAAAACCGAGATAAATGAAGTAATTGTGTTTACAAAGATTCCTAAGAACTCAATTAAAATTCCAGTTGCAGGTGGTAAAAGCTATTCTCCTGACTTTGCTTATGTTTTGAAATTTAAAGATGGAGAGCAAAAGTTAAATTTTATTGTTGAGGCGAAAGATGTAAATAGCAAAGACGGACTTCGAGACGAAGAAAAATTCAAAATTAAACACGCGGAAAAATTCTTCGATGGTAAGGTGAAAATTGGATTTAAGACACAATTTACAAATTATAAAATAGTTGATTTGATTAAAGAATTTGCTTTGAAATAAAATTAAAAGAGAGTTTTTCTAGTACCAGTAAAAGGTATTGTATTTGCAATCATGTCATTTCTTGAAATCGAGAAAATTCTTTTGATTTATTTCTAAAATAAATTTGTTTATTTGAGGATGGTTTGCTAAATTTAAAATTCGCTTTTATCGAAAATGATAAAAC
>MIAO01000019.1 GCA_001829155.1 Spirochaetes bacterium GWB1_36_13
TTTCCTTTCACTTTTACTTTATCGAGAAGGCGGGTGCGGTAACTTTTTTTCAGATTGGCTCTTGTGTGCTCGCTGATGATGATTCCAGCGCCGTACATTTTAGTCAGCCCCTCAAGACGGGATGAGAGATTGACCGCATCGGAAATAACAGTGCCTTCTCTTCTTTCCTGTTCCCCTACTATTCCCAGCATCAGTTTTCCGAAGTGAAGCCCGATTCCGATATTAATCATATCCTGCCCCCGATCCATTCTTTCCACATTGTAGCGGTTGAGGGCTTGAAGCATTTCAACGGCTGAAGTGACCGCATTATCCGGGTTTTCAGGGAACAATGCCATAATAGCATCGCCGATGTATTTATCGATAAACCCTTCATGCTGCCGGATCACAGGACCCATTTTCCCCATGTATTCGTTGATGAAATTAAAGTTTTCTTCCGGTGTGAGTTTTTCGGAAATAGAGGTGAAGGATCGGATATCGCAAAAAAGGACGGTCATTTCCCGCTGAATCTGATCCCCCAGTCTCACATCCACAATACTTTGCCTTTCCAGAAATTTCAAGAATTCCTGAGGCACAAAACGGTAATAAGCTTCGCTTAAAGCCGTGATTTCCAAGATGTAATTCTTGATCTGCTGAGACATCACATTAAACCCTTTCCCCAGATCGCCGATCTCATCCCGGCTTTTGATATCAATCGTGATCCCCCATTGCCCGCTGGTCACTTTTTCTACCGAGTTTCGGAGGATACGGATATAAACCAGAAGCATATAGGCAAGGATGATAAAAATCAGCGTAAAAATCGCAATCGATATAATAAGACCCCGGGTCAGTTCTTTCACAAAAAGGTCCCGCACTTCTTTTGCCACATACATATCGGTGCCCAGCTCATAGACCCCCACAATTTTCCCCTGACTGTTTTTAATCGGCGAGGTACCGATCAGCCAGCGGCCTTCACTGTCTGTGTATTGAATAAACCCTGTCTCGCCTTTTTCATAGGATGCGGTATGAATCGCCTGAATATTGGCCCACGGGAAAAGCACCCCGTAATAGCCTGAAGTATTGGCAGCGATATAAAAAGTTCCGTCAATAATTTTATAGATAATGGTATAAAGATTTTCGTTCCAGGAGTCTTTGCGGTTATTCAGATTATCAAAAATCTCTTTTTTGATTTTCTGATAATCATTGTTCATAAAATCACCCGGTTTTGTGATTTTTTCAAGCGTATCACCGCTGATTCTGGGAGCTCCGACCTGCGCCATAGCGGCAAGGGTTCTGGAAAGCTGTTCTTCATACTTGGTATAAACTTGTTCGTAAATCATATTGGCAGTATAGTAGATGCCCGCAAAAATGATCGGCATCAAAAAGGTGAGCTGCTTGATAATCAAAGAAATCTTTCTATTGAAAATATTGACATAGACAATCTTGAAAAAAAATAGAAAAAAGACGGCAAAAATTAAAACTTCTATCCAGACAAACCATCGGAGAATCATTGCTTTCGTTGAATAGTTCCCTTTATCCAGAGTCACTCCGATTTCACCGTCCGGCTGGATATAGATCAGGTTTTTATTGGTTTCGTTGATAGTGGTAATTGCGCCTTTCGGGTTTAAGGTAATGGTTCGTAAAATCATAGTTTTAAATTCAGGATTTTTTTGAACTTGTCTTGTTTTTGAAAAGAAATCTTTCACCACTGATTTATCGGGAGAAATAGTGACAATAGCCTGTTCAAAAAGATCCATGAAATAGACAGTGCCGTCCTGGCTGACTGAAAGGTTCCATGGCTTGGTGATTCTCTTCGGATCGTTTTGAAAGATTTCAATGCTTTTAAACTGTCCTTTATCCAGAGTGTAAATTTTCCCGTCTCTTTTGGTAAAATAAATATCATTTTCATTGGTTCCCGTAATGTCCACAATATCTCCGCCGCCGATTGGAAGAGAAAGAACCAGTTCAGGTTTTTTATCTTTGCTTTCAGTGTTTATTTTATAAAGAGTTATTTTTTCCACCGTCTGGTCTTTGATTTTATCCCATTCAGCCCTGAAAAAATAGACAAAATCATCTTTGACAGTCAATGCTAAAACACTTTCACCGCCGATAATATCATAAAGTTCCTGTCTTTTTTCATCGTTATACTGGTCTTCCCATACGATTTTATCAAAACTTCCGTTTGGATTGTACCGGATAATCTGTTCAATATCGGTTAAGCCGTCTTTAATGTTTCTGACACCGTTAAAAATATAAACCCGGTCATTTTTATCAATCGCCATTTTCCATGCCTGATAAAACTCGCCCTCTCCCCGTTTTCCTCCGTTGAGGCTGAAGACGACTTCCCCGCTGGGCTTGATTTTAGTGAGCCGTTTTACGCCGTTATCCAGAAGATAGAGGTTGTTTTCAGAGTCTGAGCCTGCTAAAAAAGGAAATTGAAATGAAAATTCACTGCTGAAAGGCGATTCATTGAGTTTTTCCCTCTGAAAAAAGATGAAAACTCCGAGGATGATTTCCACTGCAAGCACAATAATCAGTTTTACCGCGATTTTTTTATTGAATGTCATAGCATTAATCCTTTTTCTAATCCATCATTTTTAAATTTTGATCAAATTCTCGGTTTGAGACCCCAATATTCTGAATATCTGTTCCGCTTCCGAAAGGAATTTTTACTGTAAAATAAAGCTGATTGGTTGCGTACTGCACATTATAGGCATAGCCTATCAGAAAATCTGCCGCTACAGTGTAGAATAAAAGAGTGGAGATACCCAGCTCTCCTCCGTAGGAATAGTAGGCTCCCTGATCCAGCAGGTCTTTGAAGCTTTTATTCGAAGTCAGGGCATAGTCTAGAAACCCGTTGATATAGATTCCCCTGAAATAAACCGGCCAGTTTGCGATTCCTCCCATCATGTCAAAGAGGGGAATCAGGTATTCGAGAGACCCGGCAAGGTAATAATTTCCACCTGCCTGCCCGGATTCATATCCTCTGAGGTAATTCTGATCGGCTGAGGTTTCGCCGATGGGAAGATTTTTATATTCAGGAAGATAAAGACTTCCAAGCGAGTAATGGCGGTAAATCTTATTGTCGTTTAAAGCTTCTTCTTTGGATAAATCGATGTATTTTCCAAAAGCGCCGCTGGCTGTGTTTAAGAAAGAAAGAACTCCCTTTTGAAAAATAATACCGCCTAAAGACATTTTTAAATTTCCGGTAATTTCATCGTATTGGCGTTTATTAGAAGCAACTAGACTGTTATTAACATAATAATGGTTGTAATTAGCTGATAATGAGATTCCGTCTTCCTGCCTGAAAGACTCCCGGTAAAAATCACGGGTTGAAAAATCTATGAAAGCGGAAGGTCCATAGCGGTCATGATCTTTATATCCTGTAATCAGGTAATAATAATAGTTGTAAAAACCGCCGGCTTTAAAGCTGAGAGTGTAATCAAAAGTTCTCAGCTGATAGCCTAATAAAAGGTTTTGAAGATAGTTTTCTCGGGTTTCAATTTTTTGCTGAATGGTTTGAAATTTTCTGGATATCAAGGTAACAAGAATCCCTTCATCACCAGTAAAATTATATTGAAATTCATAATTATAGTTGCTGTGTTTTAAATCATAGTTTGCCATTAAAAAGAGGCTGTGTCTTTCTAAAGGGTCGTTCCAGCTGGTGAAAATCCCCAGGTTCCACCGGTCGTAGCCGTCAAAGGTCGCATAGGGGAGCCACCAGTAGGGGCGGAGGTATTGGATTGCCCAATAGTCTTCAATGTTTTCACTCACTTTCACTTTTTCATAAGGAGACGAAGCGATCCGCTTTTCTTTCACAGAGGCAAGCTCCTGATAGTCTGGGATTGATTTCATCTCAATAGATGCAATATTGTAGCCGCTCAAGGCTGAATAGACAAAATAAATCTGCCCGTCCTGCACGGTAGGAAAATAAGCTTTGGTTTCCACATTGGTGAGGATTTTTACTTTTTTGTCTGTTGTCTGGTAGCTGTAAAGGTTGTAAACCCCGTTTTTATCGCAGGAAAAATAGATTGTGCTTTCCTTAAGGTAGGGGTCTCTTACTTTTCCTTCTATGGAAAAAAGGACAGAGCTTTCTTTTGTGTTCATATCTGCCTGAATAAAATCGGTTTGTCCTTTTTCAAAATCATACTGAGGAAAAACAATTTTTTCATCGGATATGAAAAACGGCTTGATTCCTCTGATATTATCCGCTAACCGAATTGCTTTTTTATCAGCAAGAACATAAACTTCAATGTGTTTTTTCCCCTGTTCATCGATTTTAATTCCGACAATTTTGTCTTCTTTGGGGGAAGGGGCAATGTCATAAAAACGAACTAAGCTCTCAGAGAGAGTTTCTAAAGCATCTTTTTCAAGATTGTAGCGTACCGGAACTGAAAAAATCTGTGTATTGTTTTTTTTGTAAATATGGGTATAAAGGTATTTTCCAGTTGCACCGATTTCCAGACGATGCCCTGTAAAATAACCTTTAAACAGTTTCTTAACTTCATTTCTTTCAATATCATAGACATAAAGACTGTCCCGGCTGTATCCGCTGAAAAAATCCCATTTCAAGTCGGATTCTGTGATAAAATAGGCTTTTTTCTCAGAGGGAGAAAGGGTAAAGGCTTTGATATCTTCTCTTTGTTCTTCGCGGTTTAAAAGAAGCGCAGGTTTGGTCAGGGGCTTTGAAGCCAGACGGCTCAGTTTTTCTTCCTGCCGTTTTTGTTCGTTCTTTTTAAAAGCCTCATACACGCCTGTATAAGAAAAATCTTCAGCGTTTTGAATCTTTTTGTCTTCGAAAAGCGTGGAAATCCCGCCGTCAAAAAAGAAATAAAATCTTCCTGCGTGAATATTGGATAAATCTCCCGTGAAATTCTCTTTTTTTCCTAAAATAGTGTAGATTTCGGAAAAAATTCCAGAGCCATAAGGATAAGGTGTGTTTAAAGTAAAATAAGAGGTAAACTGGTCAATATCGGCAAATCCGAAGAGAGCGTTTTCACGGTACCGAGTATTGTATTCAGTGGAATTAAGCCTTCCGTCGTCGGCAAAAAAACTCTCATTAAAAACAGCGGCGCCTTCATGAAACCAGGTAGGGTTGACTGTGTTGGGAGTAGTGAAGAAAGGCGGCATGATGGGGGGAAGGATAGAGGCGGTGATAAAATTAAAAGGGTCTATCTTGGCGGTATTGAAAGGATTGAAGGGCGGTTTTCCGAAAACAGCTCGTAAAACGGAGGAGTATCCGCGGGTTGCATCCATCTCAAAAATGTGAGTCAGTTCGTGAATAAAAAGGGATTGAGGCCAGTTCCGAAATCCGATTTCGCTGTCATAATCCGCTTCGATAATATAATAGTTTACTTTATTAAAGGGAGTGACAGAGGCGTTCCCGTTCGGAATATCGCTTTCATTATGGACTTCCACATGAATGGGGGCAGGGTCGTAATGATAGAGGTTTTGAAGGATTTTATAAGCGCCTTCTGCCCAGCTTCCGATCTCTAAGACAGCCTGCTGGTTGATTTCGTCCGGGTAATGGATATAGAAGTGTTCGGTCTTAAGGGTTTTATAACCAAATAATAATTGAGTTATAATCGTTAAAAAGCTGATGAAAAGAATTTTTCCTGTTTTCATTTTTTCCTCCATATCCAATCCAATGTTTATCTTCTCAAAAAGGTTATAAAAATATAATATAATTCAGAGAGAGAGATTGAAAATTAATATTGGATCAAAAGTGAAAACATTGAAAATTGATCCAATCTATATTGAAATGGTTTTACATTGCAAAAGATTTTTCCAAAGAAGAGTAGGTTAAAAGCTATTCTTCTTGGATAAAAAATCTTTAAAATCAGGGAGGAAATTTTTTTTGTAGCAAGGATTAGGAATCTTTCTTCTATCAATCTGTTTGTCAACCCTGGAAAACCCTAAAGATTTTTTACCCACAAACCCCCAGCCCCTTATCTCC
>MIAO01000020.1 GCA_001829155.1 Spirochaetes bacterium GWB1_36_13
CTTGCGAATTTTCCGCTTCTTTTTTATGATTTATTCTTTACTGTAAAGGATTTTTTTACTTTTTCAGGGTTGACTATTTACTTTTCAAAGATCAAAAGTTTTTTCTGAATTTTAGAATCAACTCGATTTCTCCCTGAGACATTTTCAACTGCTTGGCTATTTCTGTCAGATTCATACCGCTTTGAGAAAGAATGTCTATCTGTTCCTGAATAGTGGGGGCGCTTTCTTTTTCAGACGCTGCCTCCTCTTTCTTTTGTTCAGAAAATTCAGGGATAAAAACAACTTCCTCGTCTATTTTTTCTTCTTTCTTTTCCAAAGGAATGTTTTTCAGCTTTTCTTCATTTTCGTTTAATAAAACCATCTGCTCTTTTATTTTTGCTTCTACTTTTTTATAGGTTTCATGGATTTGATTATTTTTCTTGAAATTTTCATCTACAAGCGCTTTCTGGTTTACAATAATAGTATTGAGCTTGATTTCAGACTCTCTGATTTCTTTTTCAAGAGTTTCTTTCAATTTTTTCATATAATCCAGCTGGCTTGCTATTTCTTTCGAAATCGCTTTTGCCAGAGAAACCCTTTCTTCAATCAAAGCAATATTCTGCTCTGCCGACTGATTAAAGGTTGCAATCAGGGAAAGAATTTCGTTTTTCAAATCATCCGATATTTCTAAATTCAGATGATTGATTCGTTTTGAAATCCGGAAATAAAAAAATATAAAAATAACAATCAAAATAAAAAAATAAATCCAATTCATATTACAGTTTCAATTTTTCAATAAAAATCTGTTTTCTGTAAGGAATGATACTGCTTTTTAATTTCGCATAAATTTTAATCGTCCATTCTCCCTCTTTGGGTATTTTTGTAAATTCAGTTTTAAAAGAAAAATCTTTTGAGCCGCCTCCCGAAAAAAGAGAAAAAGATTTTTGATCGTAAATGATTTCATCGGGTGAAAAAAGTTCGTAAAAAAGCTCAAAAGACTGATTGGATGGATTAATCACTTTGAGTTCTATTGTAAGATATTTTTTATGAGAGACTTCATAGGAAAAGTCAGGAATGCTGGGATAACTTGTAATCAGCATAATAAAAAGCGAATAAAAAACTCCGATCAAACTGAAAAAGATAATTGGAATAAACTGTGTCAATTTCTTTTTTTTCTGCTGAAGTATCTGTTTCGCTTTTTCATAATATTGCGAAGGAATATTTAATTCGTTCAATGCCTGCTTATCGATTGACTCATTGCCTTTATTTTTTTCTTTTTCATACAATTCAACAGCTTTTTTAAGGATTTTATCATCGTTCACTATTCCCCTCCTTTTTGAGTCGATTTTTCTATAGCGGAAGTCTGTGATGGAGTTTTACTCATAGAATCGGATTTCTGTAGCGGTTTTACAGGGATCAGCATCAAAATAAAAAGAATAACAGCAATTCCAATCAATAATAGACTCCCTGTTTTTATTATTTTTTTTCTTATCCGAAGATTTTCAGCCGCTTTTTCCAGATAAAAAGCAGGAAGCTCAGACTGGTTCGAATCCAATTTCATATCTGCCAGTAATTTTTTTTTCATATCTTTTTGATAGAGTTTTAAAGCAAGAAATTCTATTTTTTTTCCGCCCATGAAGCGCTCCTTTTATTATCGATAGTTTCCAAACTCGATAAAAACTCCAAAATCTTCTGTTTTCAAAAGCTGCATTACTTCCTGAAGTTCATCCTTGCTTTTTCCGACCACACGGACCAGATCTCCCTGAATCGATGATTGAACCTTTACCTTTGAATTTTTAATCAATTTTACAATATCCTTGCATTTTTCCAGAGGAATACCCGATTGAATTTTCACTTTCTGCCGTTTCATCCCACCGCTGGCATCTTCTTCACGAAGATATTCCAGAGCTTTTAAAGAAATTCCCCTTTTTGCCATTTTGCTCTCTAAAATATCCCGGATTGATTGGAGTTTGTAATCATCATCTGCCAGAATACTGATTTCCTCATCCTTCTGATTCAGTTCTATAGTACTCTTGGTTCCTTTAAAATCATAACGGCCGATCATTTCTTTGCTCGCCTGATCCACAGCATTTTTTACTTCTGTCAGATTGACTTTTGCGAAAACATCAAAAGAACAGTCTTTAGCCATCTTTTTTCTCCTTTTTATGCAAAATCATTGTCTTGATTTTATTAAATATAATATCTATATTTTATATCATGAAAAAAGTAAACAAAAAAGTAAGAATTGGTCACAGCCATGGAATTCATATCCGGATTGCTCAGGAGATAGTAAAAGCAAGTCAGCAGTTTACTTCAGAAATTACCCTCCTGAAACCTTTTCAGCCGGATGAACCGATCAATGCCGGGGCAATTCTCGATTTAATGACAGCCGGCATCGGCTTTAATGAAGAAGTGGAAATTATCTGCATTGGAGAAGACGCAGATAAAGCAATTAAAACAATTGAATATATTCTGATCTCTAATTTTGACAAAAATGGTTGAATCAATGAAAGTTTTCAGAGAAAAGACAAAAATTAAAAACATGAACGGATTTCATGTCAGACCGGCTACTCAAATAGCAAAAGAAGCCTTGACATTCAAATCGCTGATTTATTTTTATAAAAATAATGAAAATACCCCGATCGACGCAAAAAGCAGCTTGGATATCATAGCGAATTACTTTGCGTTTGACGATGAAATTACAATAGAATGCAAGGGAGAAGATGCCAAAGATGCTATATTGAAAATCAAGGAACTGGTTGAAAAAGAGTTTGATTTTCCTGATGCTCATCCTGTTCCGAAATTCTAAAAACAACTTTTTGGCATTTTTAATAAAAATCTCTTTCTTATTTCTTTGTATCAATGTTTTTTTTATATAAATTATATAATATTCTCTATTAAAAAATTGGGAAATAATCTATGAATCAATTCGGACTGCCGATACTGCTGGCAGCTGTAACCGCTTTTATTACACTACTGGGAGGACTCTTCGGAAGAGTCGATTTCCTGACAGTTGTAAAACGGATTTTTATGTTTTCTCTTTTAATGGGAGGACTGGGTTTCGGATTAACGGTTTTGTTGTCAAAATGGGGCATTGACCTTGCTTCAGACTCAAATCAGTCAGAAGATTCTCAAACCTCTTTAGACAGTGAAAGCGTTCAGAATACCGATTTTTCTTCTCATGAAGATGTCCCGATTAATATGTCCGAGTCTTTGAAAGAAGAAAATTCTGGAAATAAAGATGATGAGGGAATGTTTGACTATACGGTAAAAGATGACGATGATGAAGAAATAGTTTTTAAACCACTGGATGAAAGCCTTTTGAGTAAAAAATTAGGAAAACATCAGATAAATCTAAACGGAGAAAAAATGGATATAGAACCGCAGAAAGCCGCTATGGCAATCCGGCAGTTATTATCCGAGGATAAAGAGAATGGAGAATAATAAAGAAAAAATTATTTTAGAAATTTCTGCGGGCAGCGGGTATGACCCTAAAATGATTGAACTTCTCTATGATTTTACTCATGGAGATAAATCGGGTATTGAAAAAATACTTTCTTCTATTCATAAAAATTTTATGCTGGTAAAAGTTAATTTTGACGCCAAACCAATTGAAAAACAGGGTTTTTTCTATTTTGTTTATGACATAGCAAAAAACGATTTTATTGAAAGAAATTTTTTTGCTTATAAAAATTTTACTCCGGTAGATCTTTCCCTGCCATGGGAAAAAAACCGGGAAATTATTTATGAGTTCAAAGGAAAAGACAAACATGATCATGTTCTTTGGGGTATGTTTGAAAAAGAAATAAGACAGGAAAATTTTCAGAAAGAATTAAAGAGGATTGTTTCGGATTTTTTTGCTTCTCAAAAATTTCAAACTCTATTAGAAACCCTTCTTCAAAAAGGACTTACCCCTGTTTTTTTTAATAAGGCTTTTACTCTGGATGTCAAATACGAAATGCTTGACCCTTTTATTTTCTTTTCCCCTATGGAAGATAAAAAGAAAGAAGCCAGAGAAAGCGAAAAAGAAAATGAACCAAAAGAAGAAGAAAATATTATTGTCCGCTTGAAAGTCAAACCTGTCTTAGACCCGCTGGAAGGGATTCCGATCAAATCTCTTTCTCAGGAAAATCCTGTTCTTTTTGAACTCAAGGATGAAAGAGAAGCGGCTTTTTATATCGGAGAACTTTTACAGAAAAAAAACAGCGGAAACGCTATGATCGGTTATGTGAAAAGTTATTCTGTCGTCGATCAGGATACTCTTAAATTAAATATTTTTTTTGCCCCAGGCATTTGGGGAGAAGCTTTAGTAGCAAACACTTTGCGCGTTCATGTCGTAAAACCTGAAGAAGAGGTTGAAGAAGAAGAAAAAAAAGAAAATAAAAAATTTATAAAAATTTCACATAAGTCTTTTATTATAGGAATAACAGTTATTATTTTTATTATATTATTATTCTTAATATTTACCAATTAATGCCAAAGGAGTAACATTTGAAATACAAGAACGAAGAGCTGATCAATTTATCTGAAGAAGAAGAGCTGGTTTTATGGCAGACTTATAAAAATGAAAAAACTCCCCAGCCTAAAAGAGAAGAAATTAGAGAAAAACTGATTTTAAAATACGCTCCCCTTGTAAAATATGTTGCTGGTAAAGTTGCGATCGGGATGCCGAAAAAAATTGAGTTTGACGATTTGGTCGGGTATGGCATTTTTGGGCTTCTGGATGCAATTGACAAATATAAGCTGGATAGAAATACAAAATTCAAAACTTATGCGATTACAAGAATCAGAGGGTCGATTTTTGACGAACTGCGCTCTATCGACTGGGTCCCCCGTACGATCCGCCAGAAAACTAAACAACTGGAAAAAACGATTTATGATCTGGAAGAAAAATTTGACCGTACCCCAACCGATGAAGAAATTGCCCAGGCAATGGAAATCACCACAAAAGAATTGGAAAAACTCTATCTGAATGCAAGCTATACAGTGGTCACATCTGTGAATGACTCTCTTTTTTCTGAAGAACAGGACGATGAAAAAAACAGTGTTGTCAATGTTGTGGAAGCTCCGAATTCTTATAATCCGGACACTATCTCGGAACGCCTGGAGATCAGGAATATGATTGCGGGAATTATTGATGAACTCGCTGAAAAAGAAAAACAGGTGCTCATCCTCTATTACTATGAAGACTTAACGCTGAAAGAAATAGGAAGCGTATTGGAAGTCACTGAATCCAGAGTCTCTCAGCTTCATACCAAAGCGATTTTGAGGCTGAAAAGCAAACTGAAAAAACTCGAAAAAAAATTACGAAAGATTACTCAATAATCCGATAAATTATTACTCATACAATTGAATATTTTTTGTTATTTTATTCAATGAGAGAACTTCATAAAAGAATTTTTAGAGAATAAGTAGGATTAACTATGAAATTAAATCATCTTGCTGAAATGATTGAAAAGAACAATGAGAACTCAATCGAAATTGAAGCCAACTCTTTAGAAGACGCTTTAAAAAGGGGCGCCGATTCTTTAAAAACATCCATTATTAATTTAGATTATGAAATTATCGAAAAAGGGAAAAAAGGGTTTTTAGGACTGGGAAAGAAAAATTTTGTGGTCCGTATCTGGAAAACCGGTGAAATAGATCTGGGAATTATTAATCAATCTCTTGCCAATCAAGAAGCAGAAAGAGAAGAAATTGAGCTGAATCTTCCCCGGGACGGTGAAGGAAAAGTGAAAATCAAGCGCTCTGGAGTTTTTTTAAAAGTAATACCGCCAAAAAACGGAGGCGTTCCAGCAGAATTAAAAGCTATTGAAAACCTTCTTTTTAAAAGAGGGATTCATCACTTCGACCGTCGTCAGGTCAAAGATATTTTAAAAAAAAGCGATGAAAGCTGGGTGAAAATCGGGGAATGGGTGCCCAACCCTGAATATGACAGCAAAATTACAATTTCTGTTGCGGCGGATGAAATGGAAGCCAGTATTACGATGAGCGCACCTATTTATTCCGGACGGACACTGGAACCGGAAGAGATTATCAATGCCTTGGAATCAGAAGGCGTGAAATACGGAATTCTTTATGATAAAATCAGAGAAATAGCAGATGATGAAATTGTCAATATTCCGATTGTAGTTGCCCAAGGTATCCCTCCAAAACATGGGAGAGATTCTGAGATTGCTTATAAATTTAAGACAGGTTTTGAAACCGGTCCTCTTTTTGATAAAGAGGAAGAAGTGGTGGATTACCGCGAATTAAACCGGGTTCAAAATGTTTTGGCAGGGCAGATTATTGCTGAAAAGATTCCTGCCGGAAGAGGAGAATACGGCCGCACTGTTAAAAACAAGGTGATCGAAGCCAGAGATGGAAAAGACTATCTTTTTAGAGTTGGAAAAAATGTCCGCCTTTCAGAGGACGGATTCACCGCCTATGCCCAGAAAGACGGTCAGGTTTTTTTATCCGGGGGGGAGCTGGTTGTCCGCGAAATTTACGAAGTCCGGGGAGATCTGGATTATAATGTCGGGAACATAGATTTTGTCGGTACCGTTATAATCCACGGTGATGTGAAAGAAAATTTTCTTATCAAGGCGGCCGGAGATGTTTTTATTGTTGGAAGTTTTTACCGCTCAGAAATCATCGCTCAAGGAAAAGTGATCGCGAAAGGCGGGATAAAAGGCGGAAAAATCAAGGCCGGAAGAAGCATTTACTCAAAATACATCGATAATGCAAATCTTGAAGCAGGACTCGATGTTATTGCCAGTGAAGAAATTATGAACTGCGATATCAAAGCCAGCGGAAGAGTGATTTGTATTACAGGAAAAGGCGGAATTATTGGGGGAAGAGTGATCGCCGCTCTCCAGATTATCGCAAAAAAACTCGGCGCTGAAAGCTATACAGGCACTTTATTGGAAGCTGGTGTTGACCCTTCTATTAAACTGAAGCTTTCTGAACTGGAGAAAGAAAAAAAGACAATGGATGAAAAATTTGATACGCTTTTGACTTCTTTGGAAAGAATAGAAACAGAAAAAAAAGAACAGGGACTTTCGCCTAAAAAAGAAAAAATTCTGAAAAAAATGATTGCCGCAAGAATGGTCTATTCCAAAAAACTGGCTTTTATTGAAGATAAAATAAAAAAACTCTCTATTTACCTCAGTAATCTGGAAAATAAAGGCTCTATTTCATCCCGTTATATCACCTATCCCGGGGTCAAAGTGACAATAAAAAATGCTGAAATGGAAATTAAAAATGAATATAAATCTGTCACATTTAAGTATTCGGCCGGACATATTGTTCCATCCAAATATGAATTCAATGAGCTGGATAAGGAAATCCGTCAGGAAATCAGAAAACTGAAAGACAGGGAGAAAGGGTAGTGGCCATAAAACCTCTGGATCTTCAAACCAATATTCTGCATATGGATAAAGCTGTCAAAGAAATGAGCAAGCAGAAAGAAATGGACATTGAACTCCAAAAACTGGCAGCTGCTCTCCAGGAAAAAAAGACGATTGAACAGGAAAATAAAATTGAGGAAGTAGCATTTTTAGATCCAAGTCTTCAAGTTCTTGATCGCGAAGAAAAAGACCGAAACCAGAAATTTCAGGATAAAAAAGAAAAAAAACAGGAAAAAGAGAAAGAAGAGAAAAAAGACGCCTCGGATTCTCTTTTTAAAGATCCCTCTAAAGGTCGTTTGATCGATATTAAAGAATAATTCTTATTTTAACAGATAAAACAGCAAATGAGCCGGCTCCTGTACCGGGCAAAGCCGAGGTGTTTACACTTTGACTTCGCTCAGTGACCAAAATAAAACTATTAAAGATTTTATCTGTCATAATTAAAATATTGTTGTTATTTAAGTTTGAACTTATTATTCTTTATATATAAGAATAATTAATTTGTTTAAACAAAATATTGCTTTTTATAAAAAATTTCAAAAGGAAAATATTGAACTAAATAATACTTATCCTATTTATTATAATTTTCTCCTCACCAAAGGAGCTTTTTATGGCGGCTTATTTTAATCAAGAATGGTTTGAAAAAAACGGTTTTGTCAATTTACTGAATCTTTTAAAAAATAAGATTCCTCTTGCTGTTTCGTTAGCTATTTCAGAGGAAAATAAAATCATTTCCAAGGGTTTTAAAAAACTCTGTTCCTATTACCATCAAAACAATGCTTTGGCTCAATCAAAATGTATTCATTATCAGAAAGTTCTTTTTTCTCAAAATGAAAAATTTAAAGAAATAATATGTGAAAACGGTCTCCGGCATCTGGTTGTTCCCGTTATGCTTGAGGATAAAGCAATCGCTTTTTTTTCTCTGGAACAGTATTTTTTAAAAGAAGAAAACGAGCCGGACCTTCAATTTTTTAAAAACCTTGCGAAAACCTACGGATTTGAAGAAAAAGAATACCTTCAGGCAGTCAAGGAAATTCCTATTCTATCTTATCAGGAAAGAGATAATGCCGGGCTTTTTCTGAATGAATTCGTCCGGCTGATTACAAATATTGCCTTTGAAATTGCTGAAAAAAAACAACTTGAAGATATTTTTCAATGTATTTCGATTGCTGTCTGTCTTCATTCATCTAAAAAATTTAACCAAATCTATCATAATAATTTATTTGAAAGAATTTTTAAAGATATTTCCAAGGACATGAATTTTGAAACATTGATTCAAACCATTTATCAGAAAAAAGAATATAAAAATCTCAGGAAAAATATTTTTTCATCACTTTTAACTCAAGAAAAATTCATAATTAAAAACAAGCAAATTGAATTTTCCACTGCTCATAAAGAAAGTATGTTCTTGAACATTTCTCATATTGCTATCCATAAGGGAAAATATATTTTAACCACTCTGACGGATATTTCTGAAGAAATAAATAATAAAAAAAATTTCAAGCAAGCAGAGGATTTTTTTCAAAAAGCATTTGAAGCGTCTGTGAATGGAATCGCAATCGTAAGCCTTGAGGGAAAATTTTTACAGGTCAATCCTTCTTTATGCAAAATGCTGGATTATTCAAAAGAAGAACTCATCAACAAACATTTTCATGAGATCACTCATCCGGATGATATGGAAAAAGACCTTAGCCTGGCAAAAAAACTTTATAAGAATCAAATCCCTCATTATTTTATTGAAAAACGCTGCCGCTGCCGAAATGGCGAGTATATCTGGGTAGTTTTAGGAGTCAGTCTGTTAAGGGATGAAAATGGAACGCCTTTAAACTTTATTGTCCATATCCAAGATATCAATGATCAGAAAAGATCTGAAAAAGAACTGCTTCTTGCAAAAGAAAACGCTGAGAAGGCCAATCTCACAAAAAGCCTTTTTTTGGCAAACATGAGCCATGAAATCAGAACTCCAATGAATGGGATTATCGGAATGACTGATATTCTATTTAAAACAGAGCTCACTCAGGAACAAAAAGATTACCTTGAAGTGATAAGGATTTCTGGAGAAGGGCTTCTTGAAATCATCAACGGTATTTTAGACCTTTCAAAAATTGAAGCAGGAAAAATGGAAATTGAAAAACATGATTTTGACTTGCAGCAAATTCTTTTTTCAATTATTGAAAATTTCAGAGTTCTTGCTGAACGGAAAAAACTGCATTTTATTTATCTCATTCCTGACAAACTCCCGAAGAACATGTTTGGAGACAGTGGAAAACTCAAACAAATTCTTTTTAATCTTCTGGGAAATGCCTTGAAATTTACAGAAGAAGGAGAAATCCGTTTTTTTGTAAATATGATTGAGGAAAATGAGCGGTTTATCCGATTTTTATTTGAAATAGAAGATACAGGCATTGGAATCCCTAAAGAAAAAATCAGTTCCATCTTTCATATTTTCACTCAAGCGGAAAGTTCTTTGAATTGGAAATACGGAGGGACAGGACTGGGACTGAGTATCTCAAAAAGACTTTTACAATTAATGGGCGAAGAGATTTATGTCGAGAGCGAAATAGGAAAAGGAAGTATTTTTTCATTTCAACTTTCATTGGATTTAAATTTAAATAATATCAAAGGATCTAAAGATGAAAAACAAAAAATTAATATGGAAAACACTATGAAAAAAACAAAAATCCTGCTGGCAGAAGACAACCGCATTAATCAGATGACCACAAAACTCATGCTTGAAAAACTCGGTTATGAACCGATTATCGTATCAAATGGAAAAGAGGCAGTGGATTATTTAGAAAAAGAAAATGACATATCCCTTGTTTTCATGGATGTTCAAATGCCGCTTTTAAATGGAATAGAGGCTACTGAAATAATCCGGTGTTCGAAAAAAGGGAATAACATTCCTATTATTGCTCTGACAGCTTATGCCTTAAAAGGGGATCGTGAAAAATTCATTGAAAGCGGAATGAATGACTATCTTTCCAAACCCTATGGAATCGTTGAACTCAAAGAAATAATTGAAAAATACATCTTTGTTTGATAAGGAGTTTATTTGTATTGCACTGGCCATATTTTATCCACATCTTTATTATCTTTAGGAGTCGCAAAAAGATTTGAACAGTCTTTTTTCAGGCTCTATTTTTGGATGCTTCTGGCAAATCTGATTGATTTCGATCATCTTATATTTTATTCCATGGACAGCGGGGGTGCCAATTCCCTGATTTTACATCCCCTTCATATCTATTCTGGCACCTTGATCTTTTTTTTGTTTTTAATGGGGATGATTTTTAAAAACCGTTTTTTTATTTTTATTCCGACCGCCATGAGTCTTTCGTTACACCTTGCGGCAGATGCTCTTGCCTATTTCATCTCCTACTCTGTCTTGATTTTAGCTTTTCTGGATATTTTAATGTTTAGTTTTCTTTTATTTTTTCTCAGAAAATTCCTACTGAAAAAACCGGTATTCAAATCTCTTTCTTTTTTTTACTCTATTCTCCTGATTTTTCCTTCTCTGATTCAGGCATTTGTCCATTACGGACTAAAATTAAAACCTGAGGAAAACTTTTCTGTCTATTTAATCTGTCCGCTGATTATTCTTTTGACCGCGTTGATTTTCGGTTTTCTTTACAAAAAAAGATTTGAAGAAAAAATCTTATGATTTTCACTTCTTTTTCAATGAACTAAATCAAAAATAATAATCAAAAAATATCTTTTTTTCTCCGATAATATACTGAAATAATTTTAAATTGCAAAAAATTCATGTCATTCTCCGGCTTGACCGGGGAATCTATTAGCAAGATAATCAATTTACTGGATTATCCGGTTATACTTCGGCTCTGCTCAGTACAAGCGCCGGACAATGAGAATTTGGGGTTGAAAAAATTTGCAATTTATATTCCTGCGTATAGGATTAAATTTTTTATACAACTGTCCAAAATGAGGTAAAGATGACTATTCAAAAAAAGCTGACTTTTAATGCTGTTATGAATTTAATCATTCTCTTGTTTTTTGGATTTTTTACTGTTAATCAAATTGTTAATATAAAAAACAATATTTCTCTTTTTCAGGCAAAAGAAAAAAACAGCGATATCATGAGACAGATCCAGCTGAATAATGCCTTGACCTGGCAGTATCTGACCGATGCGTCTCTTACCCGGAAAAAAGAGGTAATAGAACAGGAAGCAAAATCCAGTTTTGACCAGCTTAATTCATTAGTATTTACCTTGAAAAAACTGAACTCAGATAACCAGCTTATTATAAAAGAAGTTGAAAGTTTGGAAAAAGAACTTCCAGACTACTGGGAAACAGGTGTCCGGATGCAAAGCGCATATCTGGAAAGTTTTGAGAAAGGCAACGAAGTCATGACGGTTTTTGATGAAAAAAGCTCTCAAATGATTCAAACAATAGACAGCTTGGTTCATGAAATCGAAAAAGAAAAAAACACGGTTTATGAAAAAATAAGCGGAATGATATCTGATATTATTAAAATTATTATTGTCATTTTATTCTTTTTGGCAGTTTTTTCGATTACAGTCAATAAAAAGATTCATTTTGTTTTATCATCTTCAATTAAAAAATTGAAAGATGTCATTTCAAAGATCGCGACAGGCAATTTAACGCAAAACTACCCTCTGAAAAAAGTCAACTGCTCCTCTGTCAGAAAATGCGGCAAAACAGACTGCCCTGAATATTTAAAAAACGGTGTTCTCTGTTTTTTTACCGTGGGAAGCTACGCCCCTAGTTTTGGCAGGGAAATCAAGTGTCCGGCTATTTCATCTGGAAAATTCAAAGACTGCAAAGAATGTAAGGTTTATGGAATGGTCTGCCGGGATGAAATAGAAGAACTGGGAGCTTATCTCAACCAATTTACCAATATTTTAAGAGGATTTATTCAAAATCTGGGAAAACAGACTGAATTCATTTTTCAAAGTACGGCAAATTTAACGGGACATACTCAGGAAAATGCAGCTGCGCTGGAAGAGATTTCAGGCACATCCCGATCTTTATCAGAAAACATCAATTCGCAAAAAGAAAAAACAAAATGGTCGGATCAACATCTCAAAGAAATAGCGGAAGGAATTTCAAAAACGAACACTACTGCGAAAGAAAACCAGAAAAAACTGGAAACGACTCATTTCTCAGTGGAAAAAATGGCTTCTCAAATCAGTAAAACTTCTGAAAAAACAAATCTTGCAAATCAAATTTGCTTAAATCTCATTTCTACCTCTCATCAGGGAAATAAAAACATTGAAATTTTATCCCGTTCTATTGAAGATGTTTCTTCCGAATCTGAAAAAATTACTGAAATGGTTCAGCTTATCATGGATATCTCGGAACAGACCAATCTCCTTGCAATGAACGCTGCAATTGAAGCGGCTCATGCTGGAGAATATGGAAAAGGGTTTGCGGTTGTTGCTGAAGAAATCCGTAAACTGGCTGACAAAAGCTCGAAAAGCGCGAAAGAAATTCAGGATGTTGTCAACGGAATCTCTGGGTTAATTCGGAAAAATTACCAGTATTCAGAAAAAACAATTGAAAGTTTTGGTATCTTAAAAAAAGAAATAGAAACAATAAAAAATGAAAATGAATCCATTAATGGCTTTATTGAAGAACAAAAAATATCCAGCCACGAGATTCTATCCACGATTCTTGAAACCAGCCGCTTTATTTCTCAACTCAATACTCAGATGGATATTCAGATGAAAGCTATTTCTGAGATCAAAATTAATTCTCAAAGCAATCTGGAAATGAGTGAAAGCAATTTTCTTGGGATTGAAGAACAAAGCCGAGCGCTGGAAGAAATTGCAAATACTTCTGAACTGGTCAATAAAATCGGTCAGGAATTAAAATTGCAGACAGAAAAGACCGAAGAAGAAATTCATTTTTTTAAATATTAAATTGTTTTTCAATAATTTTAAAAAACTTTTCAGAATCAACAAGGCTGTTTCCCGCTCTGGAAACAGTCTTCAGGCTTTCCTTTGTTTCCTGCATGTCTTTCTGCGTCAGACCGTAATCTTTCCAGCAAGTTGAAACTCCCAGTTTTTTAAAAAAATTCCGGATAGAACTGCTTCCTTTTTCTTTGAAAATCTGAAAAAGCGCCTGATCGATTTCCCTATCCTGACCTGATACACTGTCTATGATATCGGGAAGGGTAAAGCTGCAGGCTGTCCCGTGGGGAATCCCGAAACGAATCGTAAGATCATAGGAAACAGCATGCGCCAAGGCTGTCTGAGTATTTGAAAAAGCAAGCCCCGCTTTTAAAGAAGCATCAAGCATTTTTTCACGAAGAGGTAAGGATAATGGATTTTCAATGAGTTTCGGAAGCGTGTCCAGAATTTTTTGAGATGCGGTTACGGCATAAAGCGTAGAAACAGGGTTCCTGTTTTTATTCCACAAAGATTCCAACGCATGAGAAAGCGCATCCAATCCTGTGGAAAGGGTAACAGGTAGCGGAAGATTGAAAGTAAGCTCAGGATCTAAAAAACAAGCTTCCGCCCAGAGATCCGGAAGGTGAAGCGAATATTTTTTCATTTCCCGATTATCCCAGACAGTTGCCCAGGGAGTCACCTCGCTGCCTGTCCCGGCAGTAGTAGGAATCAAAATCATTGGAATGAGGCGGTAATCCTCTTTCGCTCTCTTCCCTTTAATGAGATTTTCTACAAAATGAAATTTCTTTTCAGAATTGGAAACTGAAAAAACCTTTGCACTGTCTAAAACACTCCCGCCTCCGACAGCGAGAATCAATTCAAAGGATTGGCTGAAAGCATAGACTTTTATCCAGTTTTTTCTTAAATGATCAAAATCAGGATTCGGCATAATATCGTCAATCACCTGAATAATTTCAGGATATTTTTTTACAAGGGTATCTACGATCCCGTTTCTGACAAAAGATGGAGAAGTTACTAAAAGTGTTTTTCTTCCCTTGAAAAGACTTCCGATATTTTCCAGCTTGTCCCGGATAATTTTAACCGGGTTGTAAAAAGAAAAATTCATAGAAAGAGTGATTTCGCTTTTTCGTAGTCATCGATAAAGTCGATTTCGGTCCACGGCAATTCCATGGTTGAAGAACAATAAATTTTATACCCGTCTGCTGCCATTTCTGAAAAAGCTTTCGTGTCATAATGATTTAATCCTTCTTCAAAAAGCACTTTTGAAAAATATTTGAACACTGCTTCCGAATTCCGGATATAAGTAATGCCGGTCCATTCTCCTGCCGCTTTATCCAGAGGAATTTCCTTACTGGATTCAATCAGATAATTTTCTTTTGTGATTCTGACTTTCATAGACTCTTCATCGTGCCGGGTAAAATCGGTCACCAGTTCAATATCATCCTTTCTTTTCAGGAAAGACTGAAAGGTCTGTGAAAAAATCTTTTCATCATAAATAATGTCACCATGCATATAAACAATCGGGTCATTATGAACAAAATTTCTAGCAAACCAGAGTGAACCCAGATTATTGCAATGTTTATAAAAAGGATTGGGAATATAGGTAATCGAACTGTCCAATGCTTCCATGATCATTTCTTTTTTATATCCTACCACTACGGCAATATCTTCTATCCCGTTTTTTCTCAGTATCCCGATAGATCTTTCCAGAAGAGATTTTCCCCCTACAGGCAGCAACCCCTTCGGTCTTTCCAGAGTCAGGGGATAAAGACGGCTTGAAAGTCCGGCTGCAACAATGACAGCTTTTTTAATTTCCATTTTCACGCTCCCTTATTTCATCAGATTAAAAATAGGATAAAAAACCTTTATTAAAATTATCAAAAAATTATCCTGAAAACAGGATTTTTTTAAAATCAGAAACCTATTTAAAAATTGAAGGCTTGACCGGGGATTCAAATCCCCGGCTTTATTTGATTTGAAATTGAGATTATTTTTTTTATCTCATCTAATGAAAGCCCGGTTCCCTCTGTTATTTGCTCGATAGAAAGCCCAAGACGATAAAAATTTTTAGCCGTTTCGATCTTTCCTTCTATTTTCCCTTTGATTTCCCCTTCTTTGATCCCTTTTTTATAAAAACTGTTGATTAAGGATTTCTCATCTTTCCGTTTTTTTTCTTGATATTCATAAATTTCTCTCATTTTATCGTCCATGGTGAATTTTTTGTATTCCTCTTTGTATTAAAGATAGCATTTTTTGAAAAAGATTCAAAAGATTTTGAACTCGCAAAAATAGCAAAAAATCACTTATCTTTCCATTTTTTTTGTCCAGTTTCTTCACAGACTATCGTTTTTTAACTTGAAAATTGAGTTTTTCAGGGTTGAACTGTAATGTTTCACTAGGACATGATATTTATTTTCATATTCATAGCTCTCTGTATCAGTAAAATAATTTTAACTCAAACATTTTTAATAAATTTAACACAACCACTGTTTTATTGGATCCCAAAGTTATCAGCCCCGCGGCAATTTCTGTTTTATTCCGTAACGCAGTCAATTGTTTGACCACCATTTTTCTTTCAAATAAAACTTTTGAAACAACCAATCCTATGACATTGTTTTTTATCTTAAGCACAAGTGTGATAGTATCATTTGGATTGTCAAAGTTATGTAATTTTAATATTGTGTCCAGATAAAAAAGTTGAATATATTGTTCATTATTTTGGTAAAATAATTTTCTATCGATAATTTTAATCTTATCTTTTTTAATATCAATGATTGATAAAATATAACTGGAAGGAATAGCAAATATCTGCTGTGCTGTTTCAAAAACTGTGATAGAATAAAGAGAGGTAATCAGGGGTAATTTTAAAATAAACTGGGTGCCATGATGAAATTCCGATGAAACAATAAGCTCACTGTTTAATGCTCTCATAATATCGGCTACAATATCCATGCCAACCCCTCTCCCTGAGATATCAGTCACCTGTTCCGCCGTTGAAAAACCGGATTGAAAAATAAAATCAATGATTTGTTCTTTACTGAGAGACTCTGCTTTTTCTTTTGAAACCATGTTCTGCTTAATTGCTTTCTGTTTGATTAATTCTATATCCAGCCCTTTCCCGTCATCTTTGAGTTCAATAATAATATTATCTTGAACAACTGCCGCTTTTAACTCAATTCTGCCGCATTCTGTTTTTCCTTTTGCTTTTCTCTCTTCCGGCATTTCTATTCCATGATCAATCGCATTTCGGATAATATGCATGAGCATTATTTTTACATCTTCAATCAACCTTTTATCAATACCGACCTCGCTTCCTGTTATAACGATCTCAGATTTTTTTCCTTTTTCTAAAGAAATATCTCTGACTAATCTAGGCAGATTATTAAATATAGAAGACAATGGGACTAGTAATAATTCAGAAATATTATCCTGCAATTGTCTGGCAGACAATTTATAAAAGTTAATTTCATGTTCATATTGGTTTAGTATTTTTTCAAATACTCTATTTTCCTCATCATTCTGTAAATAGTTGGAGAAATCTTTTAACTGGTTTAAAAAAAAATCAAACCGTCCATAATAATTATTGAAAATATTGCAAAAGTTGAGAAGAGATTTCACTTTATCACCTTTTACATAAATAAATTCACTCCGTCTGCTTGTTTTTTCAATTATATCAGTTTCGTCTGGTTCTTTTTCTTCCTGCTCAAATATCTGGAAAGGGGGAATCTCTTTCTTGGATTCGGGAGGATGTGAAATATCAAGGTTTTCTAAAGAAGAGATATCAATCTGAATCTCTTCATCCGGAAGTTTGTTTATTGCCTTTTCGATGTTGTCCATTATATATAACATATTGGTAATAATTGTATTGTTAATGAGATCAGGATTTTCTTCGAATTCTTTAAAAAAGTTTTCCAGAATATGTGTCGCTTGATTGATATTTTTCAATCCCAGCATCTTTGCGGCGCCTTTTAAAGTATGCACCTCTCTCTTAATATCATTGATAATAGAAATTTGAATTCCATTTTTTTCTAAATTTAAAAGATGATTAATGGTTCTGTTGATTCTTTCCTGAGCCTCCAGTACAAAAACGGAAAAAATTTCCGGATCAATATTTATTCCAGACATTTAAATATCTCCTATTGTGTGCGCATCTTCATCATAAGATAAAGTTTTATTTATTTTTAATAACTGACGGGATGATTCATAAAAAGACAATAAAAGGATTTTTCTCTCATTGCTTTCAATTATTCCATAAAATAAAGGGATTTTTAGTTTTTTAAAGATAAATTCCGGCATAGGAAAAACATCTCTCAAATTTACTTTGAAAAGTTCTATAGTCTCCGGAACATGGATACCAATTTTTTCATCACTGTTAAACAATTGAATTACAATAATTTTACAAGAAGACAAGGTTGTTTTTAATTTAAGGATTTCTTCCATTTTTAAAATTTCTTTAATATGAAATTGATTATAAAATTCATAAACTTTTTGTTGTCTGCTGTCAAATATCTTATCTATTTCATTTTCCAATATTCCGAACCATCTGTTGTCAATCTCAAAAATAAGTATTTCAATTTCCCTTGACATAAAGCCTTCTCTTTTTTATTTGAGAAAAATGGATGAAAACAGTCTGGGCATATCGATAATTCTGACAATATTGTTGTTATAATCAAATTCTTCAAGTAAAAAAATATTACTGCTATTCTCACCCAGCGCCTTACTTCTTATCTTCTTTTCATCTAATGAAATTATTTCATAAATTTCTCTTGCTGCAATCGCGGTTTTAAATGCAACTTCAATTACAACTGCATATTGAAAAAAAACATCTTCTTGAGTAAAACCCAGCATTTTCAGCGTAGAAAGCACCGGAATCATTTCTCCGCGGATATTTAAAACACCAAGAATATAATCATCGAGCAAGGGTATGGTAATTAATTCATTGGTATTTTTTATTTCTACTATTTCCAGAATGGCTTCCAGCGGAACCGCAAAATAATCTTTGCCATCGAGAAATACAAAATAGTTTTTTTTACAAATGATTTCTTCCTTGTTTTTCTGGCTGATATTTTGCATTAATTCTTGAATAGGGTGTTCCATATTTATTCTCCAATACATTATTTCTTTTCAATTCCGATTAAAGTAACATCATCATCAATATTATTATTAGAAAAACAATTCACATCCTCCAGTATTACTCTTATAATTTGTTTTAATGGAATAGAATTATTCATCTTCAATAACTTAAGTAATCTATCCGAGCCATAAAACTCTTTTTGATGCTTTGCCCGCGCTTCCAGAAGCCCGTCTGTAAAAAGAAAAAAACGGTCTCCTGAAGCAACTGGAATCTCAGTAATTTGAAAACCTGCCTCATCCTGTTCGGAAATGCCTAATAATTTGACTGCACTATTGTTTAAAAGGTTGATGCCGGCATCTTTTGAAACAAATATTATTGGATTTTGAAAAGAATTGGTAAAAGCAAGGGTATTTTTTTCTTCATCAATAATCAGATAGGAAACAGTCGCATACATTCCCTGCGGAAAATATCTTTGCAGCGTTTTATTCAGCAGATACATTGCTTTATCAGTCGGTAAATCATTTTTCATGATGTCATTAACAAGAAATTTCAGCCCGAAAAGCAATAGCGCTCCGGGGATTCCGTGCCCTGAAATATCCGCCAGGATCACTGCTGTCCGTTTTTGCGACAGGGTTTTGGTCGTAAAAAAATCGCCGCCTATTATATTGGATTGTCGGTTATAAATTTCAATATTAAAATTCTGGCATTGGTCTTCCCGGATGTTAATTTCTTTGGTCATGTATTTTGCCAGAGACAGCTCAGACTGCATTTTTTCATCCCGGAGTTTCAACTCATTTAATAATCGAATATTATCTTTTCTCAATTGATCTTTCTCAAAAGTCTGACCAATGATAAAAATTACTTCTTTTTTTATGCTGTCAAGCTCATCTTTGACAATATAATTGTCAGCCATTCTCATCAGATCCACTACAGTTTTCCGTTCTGCCTGAGCACTTAAAACAATGACAAGAATATCAGTGTAATTTTTCTTTATTGTTTCAACCAATTCCTTGCCGTTCATTTTCGGCATATCAAAATCTGAACAGACCATATCGTATTTTTTCTGGTCGATTTTTTTTATTGCTTCCAGACCATCCTCAGCAGTATCTACATTTTGGTAACCAGCCTGATTTAATATTTTTAGCAGCAGTATCCGGATGAGATTTGAATCATCAACGAGCAGTATTTTTTTTTCATAAAACATACTTTTTATCCTTTTCATAAAACTCATTTATTTCTTTATAAATCAAGAGCTTATTTTCTTCAATTAAAGGAAAAATCATTTCGTTGATATTCTTCGATTTCTGAAAAGCAAGCCGCATAAAATCATCGTGTTTCTGATAGTCTTTCTGATAAAAATTTAATTTTGCAAGATAAAAATAGGCAAACAGCGACTGGCTGTCATTAAGCAATGCGGTCTGGAGTTCATAAGAAGCAAAATCCGGCATTTCCACTTCCAAATAAATTATTCCCAGTAACAAATGGGCGCAAAATGAATTCGCGTTTAAAGAAATTGCGATTTGAGAATTTTTCATTGCTTCAAAATATTTTTTTTGTTTCAAATAACATTCCGCAAGATAGATATAGGCATGCCAATCTCTGGGATTGCAGCCGATATAGTTTAAGAGTTTTATCTCAACTGCAGAATAATGTTCCAAACAGTATTCTTTAATAAGATTTTCTATGAATTGGTTATCAAGTCTTTCGTAAATAATTTCCTGTTTAGTATAATTGTCTGAAGCTGGATTATGTTCCAGTCCCGGGTTTTGCTCATTCATTTCTGCCTGGAATCGTTCGCTTTGTAAAAATTTTTTTTTCTGATAGAAAAAAGTATTCTCGTTCCATACAACTTCAAACAGATGAGGAAACATCTGAAGAGTTTCCGAGTAACCCAGAAAAAGAACTCCATTTTCGCTTAAAACAGAATGAAAATTTGAGATTAATTTTTGAATAGTTTGAATATCAAAGTAAATAATAACATTTTCACAGAAAATAATATCAACATCATGATATTCTTTTAAAAGAAAAGGTTCAGCATTTAAATTTCCCTGCCGATAGGAAATCAGTTTTTTTATATTTTCATTTATTAAGTAAGATTTATTGTTTATTTTCTTAAAATATTTTTGAATATAGTAAAAATCCAGATTTCTTAGTTTATACTCGCTGTACTCTCCCTTGAGCGCTGTTTCGATCGGTTTAATATTAATATCAATTGCAATGATTTGAATGTTCCATTTTTCAATATCATTGAGCAGATCAACTAACAGCATAGCTATGGTAGAAGGTTCTTCACCGGTGGAACAGCCCGCTGAAACGAGAATGATTTTCCTGTCTCCCTGTTGTTCTTTTTTTTTGATTAAATCAGGTAGAAGTTTATATTTCAGTGTATTGTAATGTTCTTTGTTTCTGTAAAAGCAGGTTTCATGAATTGTGAAAAAAGATGAAATCAGATCAATTTCTTCAGCGCTGTTTTCTAAAAATTGAATATATTCCTTTATTTCAAGCTTTTTTGTTAATAATCTTAGATTAACAATAGTATTGAGATGATCAAATTTTTCTTCATGTACCGAAATACCGGCTTTGTTTGTAATTATTTCAGCAATTTTTCCTATATTTTGAAGGTTCGCTGTTTCCACTATTTAATCACTCCACGGGTTCTTTTAAACTTAATTTTACTAAATATTCAGAAATATCTTTTAAATTGATGATTTTATCAACATTTCCGCTTTCAATAGCCGCTTTCGGCATCCCGTATAATATGGAGCTTGTTTCATCCTGAGCAATAGTAAATCCGTTATGTTTTTTGATATGATAAAATCCTTCTGTTCCATCCTGTCCCATGCCTGTTAGAATCAAAGCAATAACACGCTCCTGATAAATCTGCGCCAGAGAGGTAAACAGTATATCCGCAGAAGGCCGTAAGCCGACAATAGGCGGTGAATCATTATAGTCAAACCTGCCGTTTTTATCAAAAATCAAATGATAACCTGAATGAGCAATATAAATATTGCCGGGTTCAGGCAGGGAGCCTTTTTTTGCAAAACAGATGGGCACTTTAGAATAACCGGCGAGCCAGTCCCTGAAACTTTCGAAAAAACCTTCGCTGAGATGCTGAAGAATAATGATAGGCAATGCAAATCCGGCAGGCAGAGACTGTATAATGTATTTTAATGTCTGCGGACCGCCGGTAGAAGAGGCAATCGCAATAATTGGATAATGTTTCAATTTAAATATTTCGGAGATTTTTTGAACAATATTTTTTTTGGAAACCTGATGACCAGCAGAATGTTTTTTTGTGTAATCTGAAAAGTCAAGATTAGTTGATTTTTGCCGTTTAATGACTCTAAAATCTTTGAATAATCTTACTTTCTGCAATAAGGAATTTTCAATAATTTTTTCAAATTCACTGTAATTATTAACTAGCGGTTTTTCTATAATATCTACTGCCCCCAGTTCAATTGCTTGAAATGAAAGGTCTGCGATTTTTTTTCCTGCTCCTGAAAAAATAATAATAGGATTCGTTTTTTCCTCCAATATTTTCGCAATTGCTTCCAGTCCATTCAGGTGAGGCATTTCCACATCTGTAATCATAACATCAAAATCGATTTTTCGGGCTAACTGAATTGCTTCCAGTCCGTTGTAAGCGTTTCCGACAACTTCAATATCCGGGGAAGTTTTTTTGATAACTCTTTCTATCAGGGTGTGAACTATTGCTGAATCATCAACCAATAAAACTTTTATCACTTTAAGCCTCCTTGTCTTTTTTCCGGATTTCAAATTTGAAAATATTTTTATTTAAATTTTTCAACAGTTTGTTCCAGCATATCAGACAGTGATACCAGTTCCCGGATAGCAATCATGCTCTGCCGCGCGATCTCCGAAGACTGCCGGGCACTGCCTGACATCTGTTTCATTGTTTCCGCTGTCTGCTTTGAGCCGTTTTCCTGCTGTTTGGTAGAGACATCGATCTTTTGAATAAATCCATTGTTATTGTTAATTTGCTGCCCCACTTCCTCTATGCTGTGAAATATTTTTTTCATGAGCTCCACACATTTTTGAATGGCAAGCACTTCTTCTTTTGCACCCTGCATAATTTTTTCAATAAAATTTTGAATATCATTCGCGGCAATATTTACTTTTTTAGACGAAATGATTGTTTCTTTTGAGAGTTCCCTGATTTCAGAAGATACCACACTGAAACCGCGTCCGTATTCTCCGGCTCTGGCAGCCTCTATTGAAGCATTTAAAGATAGTAAATTGGTTTTATTGGCAACTTCAGTGATAATGCTAACCATTTCATTAATAATTTTGGAACGGGTGCTTAATTCATTTATTTTAGCTGAATTTTCCTTGCTTACATTTTCCATTTCAGAAAGCGTGGAGACAGTTTCTTCCAGTTGTTTCTGGTCTGTATTTAATATTTTCATGATTTCCTGGCTGGAAATGAGAAGTTCACCTGTATTCCGCGCAATTTGTTTTGCTGTTATGGACAATTCTTCCACTGTAGCGCTGATTTCAGTAATACCACTGGCTTGTTCGGTAGCGGCGCTTGTCTGTTCTTCGGATGAGGCTTCAAATTCTTTTGTGGCGGAGGTAAGCTGAGAGATTCCGTTTTTAACATTTTCGATTACATTTCTTAAATTATTGATCATTTTTTTAAAAGCGAGACCGATATCTCCCGGAAGCTCTTTATCAAGTATTTCAGCATTTAATTCTCCCTCTGACATTGCTTTTGCCTGTTCAATTAAAATCATAAGCATATTGTTCATTTGATTAAATGAATTTGCCAGCTCTGCGATTTCATCATGGCTCCTAACTTGTAAATTGAACTGTTTGATATCTCCGGTTGAAATCATATTAGCAATAGAGACTACCTGTTTAAGGGGTTTTGTAATCAGGGAAGAAATAAATTGAATAATAAAGACCAGAATAACAACAGTTGCAATTATAATAATCAATGTAATCCATTTGAGTGAATTAAAACTATTGATTGAACTATTATAATCTTTTTGAATCGCGGCAGATTCGAGGTTCTCTAATTCTTTTAAACTGGCAGATAAAGCAGTAAAATAATCTTCTGTTGTATTGATATAGACAGAAGCGGTGGTAATATCATTATTTTCGATATCGGCGATATCAAAAATCATCTTGGTCCCTTCTTTATAGCTATTTAATGCGGCGAGTATTTTTTCAAATATTGTTTTTTCATTGTTTAAAAGTTCATTATCAAGTATATCCTTGGTAAACTGAATGAGCTGGTCGATAGTTTCTATTTGATCCGATATTTCTTTTGTAATTTTTTTAATTTCAATTCCCGTATCAATAAAATTGAGTATTTTATAAAGTTTATTGTGAATTGTTTGAAATTGAATAGAAATAACCGCACTATCTTGGATTTTTTTTATTCTTTTATGATAAATATCACTGATAATATTTTTTTGTTCAAATAACCCATAGAAAGACATCCCTCCTAAAACAAGACTGGAAAAAACAGCCAATCCTAAGATAACCATCAGTTTATATTTAATCCTAAAATTGAAAGAAAATGGTTTTATACTTTTCATCAATATTCCTCTCTAAAAATTTTTTACGCTGTCTCAGTCTAACATAAACAAAAAAATAACAGATCGGAGTTTCTTCTAAATCGATTGATTGACCGCACCGCATCAACAGAGCGGTCAATAGTATGTTTCCTGGCTATGCTATCTTTTTAAAATCCAGAACAGTGCCTGATTTATTTTCAGTTTTAATACCCTCCGCATACAAGCAAATTGGTTCCGGGAATTTTTTCTATATAAGTGTTTTTATTAATCATTTTTTTTGTTATCTTATGCGGCCACACATAACTTACCCAGCCTTTGCCCGAAGTATTTGCCGTTTTAATAAAATCTTTTACGAAATATTTCCCATTGCTATCTTTAAAGTCAATTACATTTTTGTTATTTAATTTTGGCACTCCGCCATTGACAATAGTCAATCCATCATCCCGTAAAACAAATAAGTAAAATTCCCCTTGGAGAAAAGCTCCTTTTTTGTTGGCAAATTCTTCTTTTGCTTTTTCAATACCATTGGTTTTAATGAATTCAACTCCCCGTTGCACCAATTTTACAACAATAGACTTTTTTTCTTTTTCTGATAATTCTTCCGCGAAGCTGATACTGCAGCAAAGTAATAAGAGCATCGCAAGAAATTGAGATTTTGTCTTTTTCATACTATCCCCCGCCTTATATTAGTTTAAAACTAAAATAAAATATAGATATAAAAAAAAATGAAAACAAGCGCTTGCCCTGACAAAGGGTCTTTTTTCTGAAAAACCAGGGTGTTAAAACCTATTAAAACGAGCAATTGAAATGATAATGAATGTATATTTGTTTTTTATAATTTATTTCTTAATCTTATTTCAAAGCAGAAAAAAATTTGAAGAAAAAATAGGAGATTGTTTATTTTTGAATATTTTTCGGCAGCCTGATTTCAAAACAGATGCCTGTTTCATCCGGAGTGTCTTTGCAAAAGACATGTCCTTGATGAAAGCGGATGCTTTCGCGGACAATGGAAAGCCCCAGTCCGCTTCCTGAAACACTACCTGTTCTGCTTTTGCTGACCCTGAAAAAACGCCTGAAAACATCTTCCCTGTATTCCCTCGCAATTCCTGGACCGTTGTCACAGATTGTAATCACTGCTTTTTCTTTTTCTTCAAAGACCCTGATTTCAGTTTTGCCTTTTTCTTTATCATTGTATTTGATTGAATTTTCAATCAGATTATAAATTGAATAATAAAGGATTTCTTCAACAGCTTTTAAATGAATCGTGTTTCCTTTAGTAAATCTAAGATGAATATTTTTCTTTTCCGCAGCTGGCTGGAGCGCTTCCACAACTTTATCAACAATCTGTGTCAGTTCGGTTTCTTTCTTGTCTCCAAAAACTGAAGCATATTCAATTTTTTCGAGCCGGATCAAGTCGTTGATGATTTCAGAGAGGCGGGAAAGGGCGTTTTTGGTTTTTTCCACATAGTATTTATTTTTATCGTCAATCTGATCTTCCAATATTTCCAAATAACCTAAAATAATAGCCATCGGGGTTTTAAACTCATGGACAATATCTGAAATAAACTGTTCTTTCAGGCGGTTTAATTTTTCGCTTTCAGTAATATCGCTTAAAACCAGAATCACTTTTCCGCTGATATAAAATGCCTGGAAATTGTAAATCGCTTCCCGGTCAACCCGGACAACCGGTATTTTCAGGCTCACTTCTTTTTCAGTTTCGTAGCATTCTTTGACCGATTCTACAATTTTGGAATGAAAAAAAGTCTCATAATAAAGTTTTTTGACTTTTACAGGATTATTTAAAAGGACTTCCAGTTTAGGGTTGTAAATTTCTACTTTTCCTCTTTCATCCAGGAGTGCCACGCCTACGGGAAGATTTAAAATAACGGTTTCAATGGTTTCTTCTCGTTTTTGTAAAAGAGAGTAGTTTTCTTCAATCATTCTAGCCATTGTATTGAGATTTTTGACAACCGGTTCGATTTCACCTTTTCCGAAGTAGTGAATCCGGGCTGAGTAGTCTCCTGTCCCGAATTTCTGTGTAAATTGAATCAGTTCTTTGAGAGGCTGGAAAACTTTTCCGGCAAATAAAAAGAAAATTGTAAGAATCAAGAGGCTCCCAAAAAGAGTCCATTTGTAAAATTCAGGAAGGATCAATTCAAAATAACGGCTCTTTTTTTCTATTCCAAGCCTTAAAATCATTTTTTCATTTTTCCCAGCCAAGTAAATGTATTCTTTGCCATTGTCCATCCGGATCGAGTAGCCGTTTTTCACTTCTTCCGCATAAAAAATAAAGAAAGGTTCCTTGACAAAGGAATCATAATAAGTGTGCCCGTTTGGGAGGGCAAGGGTAACGCGTATGTCTTCCGATTCTAAAGCGGGGATCATTTTATCCGAGAAATCAGATAAGTTTGAAACCAGCACTTTTTTAAGCATATCTTTCCGGTTTTCAATCGAAACACGGTAAAGGTCGTTTTTCATAAAGATAAGCATGCCGACCATGAAAACCAGAAAGACAAATAAAAGAAGAAGAATCAGTTTTAAGCGTATTTTAATCATCAGGACAACGGCTGGTGTTTAATGTTTTTTCCCTCAATCATATAAATTGTATCCTGACAGATGTTGGTGCAGTGGTCGCCGACTCTTTCCAGATTTTTGGAAATGCTGATCAGACTGATAAAAAATTCAGCCTTGTCCGGCTTGTCTGAAATTTCGGCAATGCATTTCATAATCATTGATTTGTTATATGAGTCGACAAGGTTGTCCATTTTAATCACATCCCGTGCCAGATGAGTGTCTTTTTCAATAATGCACTGAAGGGTTTTATCGATCATTTCATTGGCTTTGGCCGCCATATATTTCAGTTCCTGATAATTTCCAAGCTGGCTAAAAAGTCCGTAATAATCGTTTTGAATAAAATCAATGACTCTTTCGCTGATATTCACAGCCATATCCCCGATTCTCTCAAAGTCGTTGTTCATTTTTAAAACCATCACGACAAAGCGGAGATCCACTGCAATCGGCTGCTGTAAAGCGAATATTTTCAAGGATTCTTCATCGAGTTTATTTTCCATCATATCGATCATAGTGTCTTTTTCAACAACGCTTTTTGCCAGATTCTCATCTTTTTCAAACAATGCCCTTGTGGAATAAACAATGGCTTCATTGACCATATTTGCCATTTGAAGAAGGTTTCTTCTAAGTTCTTCGATGACTTCATCTAAATGAATTTTCATTACTGCCTCTCTTATTTTCATAAAGTTTTTAATTTTATCCGAATCTTCCGGTAATATAGTCTTCAGTCAGTTTTTCCCCTGGGTTGGTAAAGAGTTTTTCAGTATAATCAAACTCCACCATTTCTCCGAGGTAGAAAAAAGCTGTTTTATCTGATATTCTGGCTGCCTGCTGCATATTGTGGGTTACAATCACAATGGTGTATTTCTTTTTCAGTTCCAGTATCAGTTCTTCTATTCTTTTGGTGGATATCGGGTCTAAAGCTGAAGTTGGTTCATCCATTAAAACAATATCGGGATCAACTGCCAGGGTTCTTGCTATGCAGAGTCTCTGCTGCTGCCCGCCCGATAGTGAGAGAGCGTTTTCATTGAGTCTTTCATGAACCTCTTCCCAAAGGGCGGCTGCTTTCAAACTTCTTTCTACAATATCGTCCAGTTTTTTCTTGTCTTTAATACCCCAAATTCGAGGTCCGTAGGCAATATTATCGTAAATCGAGAAAGGAAAAGGATTCGGTTTTTGAAAAACCATACCGACTTTTCTTCTAAGAGTGACCACATCTGCATTTTCCTGATAAATATTTGTATCTTCAATAAATACCTTTCCATTGATGGTTACATTGTCTATCAGGTCATTGAGGCGGTTCAGTGTTCTTAAAAAAGTGGATTTTCCGCATCCGGAGGGACCGATAAAGGCGGTGATGCTTTTTTCGTTCATTTCAAGAGAAATGTTTTTCAGAGCCTGTTTTTTTCCGTAAAAAAGGTTGAGTTCTTCTGCTTTAATAATCGGTTTCATTGACCACCTTCCAGTCTTTTTAGTTTTTGTCTCACAAAGAATGCGATTGAACTTAATAGAAATACAAAGAGAATCAGAATCAGGGTGGCGCCGTAAGCAATCGGGCGCACCTTGACAATCTGGGCGTGCTGGGTTGCAAGGGAAAAAATATGGTAAGGAAGCGCCATAAATTTATCCATGAGGGTTCCCGGCAGATTGTTGAGGTAATAAGCCGCACCCGTAAAGAGAATGGGGGCTGTTTCTCCGGCGGCTCTTGCGATTCCTAAAATAATTCCTGTGATAATCCCAGGTCCTGCCGAAGGAAGAAGAACTTTTCGGATCGTCTGCCACTTGGTAGCGCCAAGACCGAGAGAGGCTTCCGCAAAAGATTCAGGCACCCTTTTTAAAGCTTCTTCCGTAGTGGAAATAATCCAAGGCAGAGTCAAAAGCCCTAAAGTCAGACCTGCTGAAAGAATCGAGCCTCCAAAACCAAACAAGTCTACAAAAAGCGCCATTCCGAAAATACCGTAAACAATTGATGGAATCCCCGCCAAATTCCGAATCGTCAGTTTGATAATCCTTGTAAAAAGAGTGTTTTTTGCATACTGTGCAAGGTATATCCCTGTCATGATCCCGATCGGAATAGAGGCGATTGAAGAAAGGAGAGTGACATAAACCGTCCCGATAATAGCCGGCATAATTCCGCCCGCTGTCATTCCTTTCTCAGGATATTCTGTTATAAAATCGAGAGAGAGCGAAGGAAATCCTTTGATAATAATGTCGATAAAAATAATTAAAAGAGGAACAATCACCAAGGCTGCCGCTATAATACAAAGAACTTGAAAAGAACGGTTTATAATATATTTTTTTAGGAGATATTTTTCTGGGTTGTTTTTCATATTTTTCTCCTGTTAATCATTCTGTCCGCAATTAAATTTACTCCAAAGCTCAAGATAAATAAAACAAACCCTAACGCGAAAAGACCGTGAAAATGGGTTGAACCGAATGCAACTTCACCCAATTCTATAGCAATAGTAGCAGTAATGGTTCTGATCGAATCAAAAAATGAAGTGGGAAGAGCTGGGCTGTTTCCTGTTACCATCAAAACTGTCATCGTTTCTCCGATAGCCCGTCCTGTTCCAAGCATAAAACTTGCCATAATCCCGGATTTTGCAGCCGGAATCACAATTTTTGAAATCGTCTCCCATTTGCTGGCACCCATGGCAAGGGATGCTTCACGGAGACTTTTTGGCACATCACGGATACTGTCAGCCGAGATGCTGATAATAGTCGGCAAAGCCATCAAAGCCAAAAGAATCGAGCCTGTCAAAGCATTGAGACCGTTCGTTTGCCCTGTGAGTTTTCCGATAAAAGGCGCTATCAGAACCAGTCCGACAAATCCTATGACTACTGAAGGAATCGAAGATAAGATTTCCACTGAAAACTTTAATATCTCCGATGTCCGCCCCTTTGCATATTCTGAGAAAAAAACTGCTGTTCCGATTCCGATCGGGATTGCAATCGCCATTGCTCCTACTGTTGCTATAATAGTGCTTACGATGAGCGGAAGCGCTCCGTAAGTATCAAACTCAAAGGCGTTTGGGTTCCACGCTGTCCCTGCGATAAAATCAAAAAAATTGACTTCCTTAAAAAACGGAAGAGATTCTTTAAAAAGAAAAAGAACGATAAGGCCTAAAATAACAATAATCAAAATCCCTGAAAACTTGAAGATATAAGCCGCAATTTTGTCAAAAACAATTACTTTTTTCGTTTCTTTTGACTGCATTGTTTCTCCTATTAAAAAAAAACCGGGAAAACCCGGTCTTTTTGTTATTTAAACAGTTCTGGATTTAATTCCTTTGCTCTTTCGTCTAAAGGATAAAACCCTGTTTTTTTAACAATGGCTTGTCCTTCGGGTGAAAGTTCAAAAAGTACAAAATCCTTAACCGTTTGTGTCATATTTTTGTTGACATACTGGTAAAGAAATCTTGAAATTGCGTATTCTCCTGAAAGAACGGCTGATTTGTCTGAAGGAAGGACTGCTCTTCCGCTTTTTCCAACTACTGCCAAGACTTTTACACCGGGTTTAAAGCTGCCGTCTTCATTCATGACATATCCGAGCCCCTGATATCCGATTCCGCCGATATCTGCTTTAACACCTTCAAACATCTGAGCGTTCCCGTTCATTCTCTTCATTTTGTCTGAATAGTTTGCTTTCAAGATATGTTCTTGAAAAAAAGCATAAGTCCCTGAGTTTTCCTGTCTTCCGTAAAGAGAGATTTCAACATCCGGTCCGCCCACTTCTTTCCAATTCTTCACTTCGCCTTTGTAAATTGCAGCCAGCTGATCGGTTGTCAGCTGATTGATAGTGTTGGAAGGATTGACGACAATTGCGATTGCATCGATTCCGAGTTTGACTTCAAGAGGTTCGATCCCATTTTCTTTTGCCTTTTTAATTTCTTTGTCTTTGATTTGTCTGGAAGCATCCCCAATATCAGTATTGTTATTGACAATTCCTGCTACGCCTACTCCCGAACCGCCGCCACTGACATTGACCGCAATCCCTGATTTTTTGATATACACTTCTCCCATTTCCTGAACGAGTTCAAGAAGAGTGTCTGATCCTTTCACTTCGATTCCTTTCTGAGAACCTTTTCCGCATGAGAAAAGCCCGATAGAAAGAATAACGAGTAAACTTAAGATTTTTTTCATTTGTTTCCTCCAATTTGTTTTAAAAGTCTGATTTAAAATTAGAGCAGGGTTGTTACAAAAATATGACAAAATTATGAAGGTTTTTTTAAACTTTCCAAGAGATTGAAAACTTTAGTTTTGAATCTTCTGTTCCATACCGTTAAATTTATTATATTGTAAAATTGAAAAAAAACATTATTATAAAAATATAAGATAATCTATAAAAAGGCAAAAAAATGAAACGATTTTTTTTATTGATCTTATTGCTGGGAGCTTCTTCGGTTCAGGCGAAAGTAGATTCCTTAGGACACCTTCCTTATTATTTAAAGGGAGCGTCATCTGAAAATCTTTTGTTTGAGCAGGGGTATTCTGCTTTTGCGGTAGAGAGTGTCAAAGAAAGAAAAGCATCGCTTTCGTCTTTTTATGCCCATCAATATCTTTTTGATAAAAAAAATGAATCCAATAACCTGACTTTAAATACTTTTTCTATTGGAAACGATCTTTTTGATGTTTATGACAGCAGTTTTTATTCTATGCAGGCTGCAGAGGGGCTCCCGATTCTTCTGGGAGGGGCTTTTCAGATAAAAAATACATCTTTTAGTTTTAATGAATTATCCCCTGAGAAGGAAAAATATGCGCCGATTTATGCCAAACTGCTTTTTTCAGGAAAGTATGAAGGTTTTTACCTGGGGGCTTTCCTGCTTTATCAGTCGGTGAGTTATGATACTCCTTCCAATGCTTCAAAGACTTTTCAAGACACTCATTTTTATTACCATCTTTCAGCCGGCTATAAACTCTCTGATTCACTGACCTTTCTTTTTCTTTTTGATAATGTGTTCAATCTTTATAACGAAGAGCGGGATTATTCAATTTCTTCTTCAGAACTGACCGCTGTCCCGATTCTTCCCTATCAGACATTAAAAATATTCCGTTCTCCTCTTTACCGTTTCAATGCTTCTGCAAAGAGCAGCCGGGTTTATGAAGATCAGATTGATGTGGGAGGAGGAGTCTATCACCAATTTAAAGAAAGTATTACTGATTCTTCACCTTTGAGGCTGAAAACCGGAATCAGCTACCAGTCTGATTTTCTGAATTTTATTTTTGAGCTCAATTATCTTAAAATTTCCTATCAGAGTGAGATGGGAATTAAACTTTCCAGCAGTTCTCTTTATTCAAATTATGAGAAAACAGGTTCTTTTCAGAGCGTTTACTATAAAATGACTGCTTTTTTTAAGCCTTCTTCGCTTTTTGAGGAATACAGATGGTATTTTCTTGTGGACGCGGAAGGAGATTTTTATTCAAAAATAAAAGAAAATATTATAGGGACAAATACATTCGATATTGAAACTGATTACGGGCGAAATAAAATCGGAATGGTGATCGGCAACCGGAACAAGGCGAGAGAGTTCTGGTTTTATGGAAGCATGACTCTTTATAAAACACTGGTTTTGGACTATACTTCAGATTTAAACGATACAACACCTCTTTATAATAATATTTATATTTCAGAAGAGGAGATGACAAAGACCAGAAAGAAATCGTGGATTCTTTTTCTGGGCGGGCTTGCCTCCCGATATACCTGGCAGGAATGGGTACTGGATATGGGAATCCATCTTGGGGTGATTAAACTTCCTGCCTCAGTGGACCAGACTTATCTGGATCTCACTTTTGGGGCTTCTTATCGTCTTAATCCGGAGTCTGAGTTGAAATTGAGCTATTTAAGAAGGACTTATTTTTCTTCAAAGCTTTATATTCAGGTGGATAATGAAAGCAAGGGTTATTCTTTTCAGGGCACTGAAACTTCTTTTCTGCTGTCCTATTTGTATTATTTTTAATCTAGTTTGAATAAGTGCTTTTTTAAAAAGTTAAATGGATAGGGGAAAAAAGGACGGGAAGTCCCGTCCTCTTTGTGAAAAATTAGATATCGTAGTAGAGGAAGAATTCATGTGGATGAGGTCTTAACTCAACTTTATTGATTTCTTCTTTGATTTTGTATTCAATCCAAGTTTCGATCACATCTTTTGTAAAGACTTCGCCTTTCAGAAGGAATTCATGGTCTTCTCTTAAATGCTCAAGAGCGTCTCTCAAGTATCTCGGAGTGCTTTCAATCTTAGAAAGTTCTTCGGCAGGAAGGTCATAAATATTTTTATCCAGAGGTTCACCCGGATGGATTTTGTTTTGAATACCATCGATTCCAGCCATAAGAAGAGCTGCGAATGCAAGGTACGGGTTACAAGACGGGTCTGGATATCGGACTTCGACTCTTTTTGATTTAGGGTTGTTTGAGTACATAGGAATCCGGATTGCCGCGCTTCTGTTTCTTGCAGAATAGGCAAGGTTGACAGGCGCTTCAAATCCTGGCACCAGTCTTTTGTATGAATTGACAGTAGGGTTGGTGATTGCTGTCAGAGCTTTAGTGTGTTTTAAAATTCCCCCGATAAAATAGAGGGCAGTTTCAGAAAGACCTGCATATTCATTTCCGCCGAAAAGAGGTTTTCCGTCTTTCCAGATAGACATGTGAGTGTGCATACCGGAACCGTTGTCTCCGAAAAGAGGTTTAGGCATAAAAGTTGCACTTCTTCCATATTGATAGGCAGTGTTTTTAACTGCATATTTAAAGAACATCAGTTTATCAGCCATCGCAAGGATTTCGTCGAATTTCATGTCGATTTCGCACTGACCTGCTGTTGCTACTTCATGGTGCTGAGTTTCGATCACAAGACCTAATTTCTGCATATTAACAACCATTTCTGATCTTAAATCCATGAGAGTATCTGTAGGCGGAACAGGGAAATATCCTTCCTTGTGTCTGACTTTGTATCCGAGGTTCCCGCCTTCTTCTTTTCTTCCTGTGTTCCAGACTGCTTCGTCTGAATCAATAAAAACGAAAGACTCGTTTGAAGAGCTGTTGTATCGGACATCATCAAATACAAAGAATTCAGCTTCAGGACCGACGAAACAGGTATCCCCAATTCCTGTTGATTTTAAATAATTAACAGCTTTTTTCACAATATGTCTTGGGTCTCTTGTATAATCCTGTCTGGTGAGAGGATCTTTGATATCACAGACCATGATCAGAGTTTTATGTTCAGTAAATGGATCAATGACTGCTGTGGTTGGATCAGGCACGAGAAGCATATCGCTTTCGTTGATTGCCTGCCATCCTCTGATGGATGAACCGTCAAATCCCTGCCCGTTTTCAAATGAATCTTCATCAAAAGTCTGAGTCGGGATAGTGGTGTGCTGCCACATGCCTGGGAAATCCATAAATCTTAAATCGACAAACTGAACTCCCTCTTTTTTTATAAAATCTACTACTTCTTTTGCTGTTTTAAAACCCATTCGGTTTCCTCCTCAAAAAAATAAATTCAGCGGCTATCTTATAACAAAAACCATACCAAGAAAAATAAATAATTTTAAAATTGATAATCATGTTTTTTTCAAACCGGTATTAAAACACTGCCTTTTTTTTAAGCTTTGATGAATTTATTTTGATTAAAATTTAAGCATATTTTATTTTTCAAAGACTTGTCAACAATGTTTTATTCAGGC
>MIAO01000021.1 GCA_001829155.1 Spirochaetes bacterium GWB1_36_13
AAGATGTGGTACCCCATGAATTTTTTATACAATTCTTTATTAAACACTTAGAGTATTTAGTGTTGAAGTTGGGTTATGAGGATTTTATGAAAAATCCTTCTCAGGCTAAAAATAAAATCGTGATATTAATCAATCAAGTACCAGACGAGTCAGGTAAAACAGATATTCATGACATCCCGGGATACGGCTGGATCACAGGTTCTGAAATCCTTTGCAATATCATGCTTCAGATTTCCAGATAGAATTATTATGATGAACAATTTTTTGTAAAATCCTATCCTTTCGTTATATTTATAACAAAATAAAATGAAGTATTTGGAGTCTGCCTTGGTTCTTTTAGAAGCCAAAAATATATCTAAATCGTTTCGGGTCGGTTTTTTGAAAAAAAAGAAGGTTTTTGAAAATATTGATTTTCATGTCAATCAGGGGGATTTTCTTTCCATCATCGGGAAATCGGGCGAAGGGAAGACCACTCTGGTCAAGATTCTGGCAGGAATCACTCATTGGGATAAAGGCACGGTTTATTATAAAGGCAAAAAACTCGGATTATTTAAAAACTCATTCCGCAAAAATCTCTCTTTTGTCTTTCAAGACTATAAACTCATTCCCAACCTCACTGTCTTGGAAAATATCGCTTTACCCATGCGGATCAAAAATACGCCTCAATGGAAAAAAAAAGTCAGAGAAACAATGGAATTTGTAGGAATATCCCATATTTCTGGAAGCTACCCCTATCAGATTTCAGGGGGCGAGTCTCAAAGAACCTCAATTGCCCGTGCGCTTTGCGTGGAGCCTGAAATTATTTTCGCCGATGAACCTACGGGAAACCTCGATCAGGAAACAGAAGAAGAAATTTTAAAACTCTTTAAAAAAGTGAATCAGGAAATGAAAAAAACATTTATCATTGTCACTCACGAACCTTCCATGCTCCAACACTCAAACCGGATCTATAAAGTAGAAGGGGGAAAGGTTTTTGAAATTCATTCTTAGTCTCTTACGGACCGTCGGCAATACATTGTATTTATTTTTCCTATATTTTAAAAGAGGGTTTTGGAAAACTCTGTTTTATTTTTTCACCCTGCTTCTCATCAGCGTGATTGTCGGAATGCTTTTAGAATCCAATGCAAAAATGAGCCTTTTGGTAGAAAAAATCACCTCGCTTCTGCCTACCAACCGCATCAAGGTCACGATTCCCCAAACCGTCAAACGGGAACAGACCAATCCTTCCATTCTTTCTTTTTTCGGAAACAACAAGCAGGAAGAAAACAAAGTGATCCGCACTAAAAATTATATTACGCCCCAAAAAATAGAAGAACTGAAAAAAATCAAAGGAATTAATCAGATTGTCCCGATTCACAATGTGGATTTTCCTCTGGGAGTCGAGTTTGCTTTTCCCGGCAGCGGGATGACTTTCAGGATGGAAATCATCGGAATAGGACTTCCCTCTGTAAATGCTTCCAAATATGTGAAACTCAAAGAAAATAAAAAATTTAAAATAAAAGGGAAAGAGGTTCCCGTTTTAGTGGCATCCTATATTGTCCAGATTTTCAATGTGATTTTAGAAAACAACGACATTGATTTCAAGCTGAGCGAAAAAAACATTCTGGGGCTTCGATTTAACGCGGTACTGGGCGATTCACTTTTAGGCGCATCGGGAGGAAAAAAAGAAGTTTATCAGTGCAAGGTCGTTGGGTTTATTGATGTGGACTACACTTACGGACTGGTTTTTCCGGAAGAGTTTACTGAAAAGTATAAAAAAATTTACTGGAAAAATTTTAAAAAAGGCTATTATGACTCTCTCATGCTTGAGCTTTCATTGGAAAACTTTGAAGAGCTTCAAGACACATTAAAGAAAAAAGGCTTTCAAATCAAGGAAGACACCAGTCTTTTTAAAAGAATCTCCGATTTTATCCAGAAAAATCAGGAAGCGGTCGCCATTTTTCTTAAGCTGATTTCAGCTGTCATCCTTTTTCTGGGTATGATTATCGCATTTTACACTATTTTCTGGATGCTCAAAGACCGTGCTCTGGAGTTTTCCCTCTACCGATTTTTCGGAAGCTCAAACCTGAGAATCTGGCTTCTTTACTCTCTTTACCTGTCTTTGATCAACCTTCTCTCCATACTGGCTTGTTTTCAGATTCTAAAGAAAATCTTTTCTATTTTGGGGCAGTCTCTTTCCCAGTTTCAGGAATGGATTCCGGCAGGTTTTGAATCGATTCTCACAGAAGATTTTCTTTATCAAAATATTGTTCTTTCCAATTTTTCTTTCACGACACTGGGATTTCTGGAAATTTCAGGATTTTCCATTGTTTTTCTCTACCTGTTGGGATTAAATAAAAAACTTTGAAGGATTTTATGGAAACCAGTCTATTCAACCACTCTCCCCAAAAAAGCCTTGCAGAGCTTTTAAGACCCAAAAATCTGGATGAATTTACAGGACAGGAAGAAATTCTCGGTCCCGGGAAAACGCTTCGCACCCTGATTGAAAAAGACAAAATCACCTCCCTTATTTTTTACGGCCCTCCGGGGACAGGGAAAACCACATTGGCACGAATTGTCTCCCAGATGACCCAGTCTGATTTTGTGGAAGTCAATGCCACGGATTCAAGCGTAAAAGAAATCAGGGAAGTCTGCAAAAAAGCGGGTGAAAAAAGACGGATTTATAATAAAAAAACCATTCTTTTCATCGATGAGGTGCACCGATTCAATAAAGCCCAGCAGGATGTCCTCCTCCCTTTTTTAGAGCAGAGAGAAGTGATTTTTATCGGCTCCACTACTTTCAACCCTTTTTTTTATATCACTCCCGCGCTCAATTCCCGTACGCTTTTATTTGAGTTTAAAAAACTGGAGGAAAAGCATTTAAAAAAAGTTTTACAAAGAGCTTTTGAGGGAAAAGTCTTTCAATTAAGCGAAGAAGCTGAAAACTATCTCATTTCCATATCCAACGGAGACGCAAGAGTGCTTTTAAACCGCCTCGAGATCCTTTTCAGCCTGAAAGAAGACGAACAAACGATTGAAAAAGAAGAATTAAAAGAAATTTTCCAGACCCGGTCTTTCAGTTATGAACGCTCAGACGACCATTACGATGTGATTTCCGCTTTTATCAAATCAGTCCGCGGCTCAGACCCGGATGCGGCCCTCTTTTATCTGGCAGTCATGATTGAAGGCGGAGAAGACCCTCGGTTTATTGCCCGGAGACTGGCTATTTTGGCAGCGGAAGATATCGGTCTTGCCGAACCCGGCGCCCTTGCCGTTGTTGCCGGAGGGTTTGATCTGGTAGAAAAAATCGGGCTTCCCGAAGCAAGGATTATTTTATCGGAAATGACAGTTTATCTTTCTTTGCTCCCCAAATCCAATTCCGCTTATTCCGCGATTGATGAAGCGATTGCCTCTATCAAAGCCAATCCTATTTTTGACATTCCGCCCTATCTGAAAGATTCCCACTCCAGCGGCGCCAAAAAACTGGAACGGGGAAAAGGCTACCTCTACCCCCACGACTATCCAAACCACTTTATCGAACAGGACTATACTGTCAAAAAACATCAGTTTTACCATCCCGCCATGAGCGGCCGAGAACGGAACCTGAATGAAACTCTGGATAAAATAAAAAACCGCAGCCCAAAAAACTCATCTCATTCTGAATAGTGTCAGTATTTATTGATCAATTCCAGCTTAATATTTTGCGTGAATACCAATCCATAATTGCTACCAGATAGACAAACCCATGTTTTAAACGGATATAGGTTATATCTGTACACCAAATTTTCATCCTTTTTTTTGTAGTAACTCCTAATTTTCTTTTTGGTCAAAAATATCGGCGCCTTTTTCCAGTAATTGTTTCTTCCATTGAGATATTTGATTGGGATGCACATTGTATTCTAATGCTATTGTCCCCCTTGAACATTTATTTTATCGGCATGTCCAGTTTTTGGGGTCCGTTATATTTACTTCCCTTTGTACTGTTTCATGACCTGTTGATAACAAAAGCTTTCTCTGAAATTTTCAAGATCGGTGTCTTTCTCGATTTCGTTCCATTCTAAAACTCCGGTTTTGACAGCCTGTCTGAAAAAAAAACAGGCTTTTTCCTGCTCTTTTTTTAAAGAATAGACACAGGCCAAATTGTAATAAGCAAAAAAGTAGTTTTCATCTATTTCCAGTACGGTAAAATAATCTTTCAGGGCTTTTTCATAGTCTTTTGAGCTTGTATAGGCGATTCCACGGTAAAAATAAATCTCGGCTCTTGGATTGAGAAAAATAGCCTTACTGTAGCTTTTCACCGCTAAATCAAATTTTTCAAGAAAAAAATGGGTCTTTCCCAGATAAAAATAAGCTTCTGCATGGGTTGGTTTTGTCTCGATCACCCTGCTTAAATCAGCCTCTGATTTTTGATATTCCCCTGTTGCCTGATAAAGAATTCCCCGGTAAAGCAAAGCTTCCAGATTGTTTTTTTCCAGTTCCAGCGTTTTCTGATAATCACTTAAGGCCTCTTTGAATAATCCCAGCTCATGGTAGGAAATTCCTCTATAAAGATAGCCTTCTGCAAGTTTCGGATTTTGTTTTAGCGCTTCCGTATAATATTGAATCGCTTCCTGATAGCGCTGATTTAAAAAAAGCGCATGAGCTGTTTCTTTCAAACTTTCGCCGCATAATAAAACAGAGTGGAATAATAAGAGAAATCCGATGATTTTTTTCATAAAAAAACCTTTTTTATTTTTAAAAATAATCGGATGAAAAAAAAAGAACTGAATGAAAAGATAAAACGGCAAAATGCCGTTTTATGCAATAAAAAAATCTCTACATCGGCTGAATTTCAAAAAGAGTATCGCCTTCAGCCACAAAATCGCCTTCTTCCCGCATGATTTTGACAACTTTGCCTTTGATACCGGCTTTTACTTCGGTAAACATTTTCATAGCTTCCAAAAGACAGACAGTCTGATGAGACTCCACAATTGTTCCTTCTTTGACAAAGGAAGGATCTTCCGGTTTTGGTTTGCCGTAATAAGCTCCTGTGATAGGGGAAACAATCTTGTGATAGAGAGAAGACTCTGAGCTTCCACCCTGAGTCAGGGTATCAAAATTTTTAATGCTGATCGGAGCATCAATGGAAGATACTTTCTCCACACTCACACTATGGACAGGCCGGCTGCTTTTCGGATTTTTAAACCCGATCGTCACGCCGAATTTTTTATTTTTATAAGAAAGTCTTTCAAGGTCGTAATAATCAAAATCGCTTAAAAGAGCTGTCACTTTTGAAATGACTTTTTTATTGGAACAAAACATCGCTTACCCCCTCTATCAATTGTTTAATTCTTAAGATTCCCTCTTCAATATCTTTTAAGGAAGTCGCAAAAGAAAAACGGATATTTTGATCCATTCCAAATGCAATTCCAGGAACCCCTGCCACATTTGCTTTTTCAAGAATCACTTCACAGAGATCCATTGAACCGGTGATTTTCTTTCCTCCGATGGTTTGACCGAAAAGTCCGCTGACATCGGGAAAAACATAAAAAGCGCCCTGAGGTTTTGGACATTTAAATCCCTTGATTTTATTTAATCCCTCTACAATCACATTTCTTCGTTTTTCAAACTCGACTCTCATTTTTTCAACCGTTCCAGTATCTTTTAAAGCTTCAACCCCCGCATATTGGATAAAAGTAGGAGTCCCTGAAGTAGCGTGCCCCTGAAGACCGCTGGCAAGACTGATCACTTCTTTAGGTCCTGCAGCATAGCCTAATCTCCAGCCTGTCATGGAATGAGATTTTGAAAATCCGTTGATCACAATAGTTTTCTTTTTAATTTCGGGTGAGAATGAAGCAATACTGACATGTTTTTCATTGTCATAAATGATTTTTTCATAAATTTCATCGGAAATCACCCAGATATTCTTGTCAGAAAGAAAATCTGCCAATTCTTTTAATTCTTTCTCATTGTATAAAGAGCCGGTAGGATTGGAAGGTGAATTCATAATCAGGGCTTTTGTCTTGGGAGTAATGTGTTTTTTCAGTTCATCGACTGTGATTTTAAAATTATTTTCCAGAGTAGAAGGAACAATAACTGTTTTAGCTCCGGAAACACGGACAATTTCTTCATAACTGACCCAGTAAGGGGCAGGCATCAGGACTTCGTCACCTTCGTCCGCAATCGTCATAATCACATCAAAAAGCGCTTCTTTTGCCCCGACACAGACCATGATTTCACCGGCAGTGTATTCCAGACCGTTATCTTTTTTCAGTTTTTCAATAATCGCATTTTTCAATTCTGGAATCCCGCCGACCGGAGCGTATTTTGTTTTTCCTTCTTTGATTGCTTTCAGGCAAGCTTCTTTAATATAATCCGGAGTATCAAAATCCGGCTCTCCTGCTGAAAAATTGATCACCGGCAAGCCCTTTGCCTTCATCTCTTTCGCTTTCGCAGAAATTCCCAGAGTCATGGAAGGGGCAATGGAAGAGATCCTTTTATTAAAAGCCATATCATTCTCCTGTTTAAAAATAAATTTATTTTCCCCAAAAAATTTATTCATTTTCATTGAAAAAAACAAAACTCCTTTGATGAAAAATGACGGATTTCTTTTTTTACGAATGATTCCAATTAAAATTCTCTAAAATAAATTGAATCAATTTCTCATCTTCAGAATGATTTTTCACAAAACTGATCCCTAGTTCACTGCCGGAAACCTGAATCGGATTTTTCTTGATCCATTCAATTAGAACGCAAAGACCTTTCAATAAAGGATGATAATTTTCCATTTTATCATTTTTAAAAAGAAATTTCAGCTTCTGCCCTTCGTGAAAAGAATCTTCATTGACAGTGTCAATAAAGATTCTCCCGCCCGCCGCGCTGATTTCTGTTAAATATCCTGAAAAATGATATTTTTTATCTTCTTTTTGAATAAAAGCTTTCCAAAATGTTTTATATCGGTCTGCTTTCCTTTGATCGAATTTTCTCATTCTTTTCCTCCCTGCAAAAAAGAAAATTGAAAATTGAGTTTAATTTCAAGATTTAATTAAAAAAGAATTCTGAAAAAAGTCAATACTTTTTTACCTAACCCATTAAAAATATTTAATTTAAATTAATTTAGGGGAAAAGTATAAAAATGTAATAAAAAACATTTATCTACAATATTCACAAACGCCGTAAAGGTAAATCTGTTCAGATTCTACCTTATATTTTTCATGAGGATAGGTAAGCTTGACTTCAGCTCCTAAATCATAGACTTTCTGACAAGTACGGCAGAAAAAGTGGGGATGAGCCTCAAAATTGCCGTCATAGCGCGCCTTTTCTTTTTCGATTGTTATTTCCTGCACCAGACCCACTTCTTTAAAAGCCATGACGGTGTTATAAACAGTCGCACGGGAAAGACTGGCAAAGGTGGAATGAATTTGAAGATAAATGTCCTCAACTGTCGGGTGGGTTTTAGTCTGCATAAGGTATTTTAATATTTCAATTCTTTGGGTGGTAACCGATATCCCTTTCTTTCTTAGAATCTCGGATACATTTTTTTTTGCCATAACAGATTGCATCTAAAAACTCCTTTATAAAAATAATAATAAAAAATAAGTTCATTATTTATAATATACTAAAGATTTATTTAAAATCAATACAATTTTTTAATTTTTTATTTTTAGATTGAAAATTGATAAAAACAGAAAAGATTAAATCAAGTATTTTAAACGATAAATTGTATTTTACAGATAAAATCCTTAATAACTTTACTTTCGTCATTGGGCGGAGCCGAACGGACACCTCGGCTCTGCTCGATGGACGAGTTAATTCATTTGCTGTTTCATCTGTAAAAAAAGGAGAGACCGTATGCACTCTACTTTATAAACAAGATTATTTTGCAAACTCATTTTTACAATTGCTTTTCTCCACCCGTTTATTGATTTGCTGATCCCCTTTGAATTTATAAATTTCACAGGTAGTCGCTTTATTGGATATTACGATTTCATACATCCAGACAGTAGCGCTGTTCAGGTTAGACTGAGGAAACCAAGGAAGAAAACCTTTTTCTTTCAGTATTTTTTGTTTATCTCCCGTTGCGCTCGCTAAAGCATTTTTATATTTTTCTTGTGCTTCTTTCGCCATTTTATCCTGAAATTTTTTATATTTTTCATCTTCTTCTTTTTGAGAATCCGAATTTTTTTTCTCCTGGGCTACAACTTTTTTGTAATGTACAGGCATTATTTTATCACAAAGAGCAAACCATTCTCCTATCGATTTTTCTTCTTTTTTAAACTGATCTTTTGCGGTATAAAAATTAAGCGATAATTTTTCATCCACAACTGCATCATAGATTTTTAAAGCATTTTTCTTGCTGGTTTTATAATGATCCATTGTTTCCAATAACCCGTAACTCGAATCCGATTCCTGAAAACTTGAGCAATACATACTGATAGCTGTTCGAGCTTCACTTATTGCAGAGTCTATTTTATCAGACAACTCATTCTCAGCTTCTTCCTTTCTCTTTTTATCCTCATAATTTTTTTTATCGCTTGAAATTTTATTTTCAAATTCTTGTATTTGATTATCCATTGTCTGACAGAGTTTAATCATGTCAGAATAACTTTTTTTCTTTGCAGGATACATAGTTGTGGATTGATAAATAGATTTATCGATTTTTTCTGCATCTGCCAAGGCAGTTTTAAATTTCTGATTTTTTTCTTTCCAGTCTTTTAATTTCGAACTCAGCTGATTGGAATTGTAATTTTTTGCCAGACTCATCTCATCCAAAGTTATTCTGCAGGCATCCAGCCCCCATCGTATTTTGGCTTCCGCTTTTTTATCAGCTCCAAAGATTAAGCTGAACACCAATATTCCAGACACTAATAACATGAAAAATAAAATTTTTCTCAAATTTTTCACTTTACACTCCTATTTTGTAGTATTTCAATATTAAAAAATAACATTTTATCAAAATAAAAAAAATAAAATTAATTATAATATGTCAATTACTTTTATATTTTTATTAATTTATGTATTTCATTAATTATAAACTAATTTAATCAATTAATATAATAAACTTAAGCAAAAATATTCGATAAATTATTGTTTTATCTATTCTGAAGTAGAAATTTTAAACTTAAAAAAAGATTGATAAAAATGAAATTTCTCCGATTTTAATTTTATTTGAGACTGAACACGGAGGTTGATATGGCTCTAAAAACTAAAAGAACAATAAGTCCTTACCAAGAAATGGAGGGGTTTTACCAGAGTTTTTTTCTTAATGAAAAAAACTTTCAAAATCTTGATTTTTATTCGGAAAGAACCTGTAAAAAGCATTCGGAAATCATTAATGAAGCTTTAGAAGTCTTTTTTAAAAGAAAAGCTGTTATCTAAAAAAAATGAGGCTGTCTTTTAAGACAGCCCTTTTTAAAAAAAATCTTAATAATTTTCAACAAACATTTCAAATTCAGTATGAGGTTCTCCGCAGACAGGACATTTTTCAGGAGCCGACGCTGCCTCTACCACATGACCGCAGACTCTGCATTTCCAGGCTGTTTTAGCATCTTTTTTAAAGACTTTTCCGGATTTTACATTTTCCAGTAATTTTTTATACCGGGCTTCATGTTTTGCTTCAACGAGAGCAATCGCCTTAAAAGTTCTCGCGATTTCAGGAAATCCTTCTTCTTCCGCAATCTTTGCAAATCCAGGATAGAGTTTGGTCCACTCTTCATTTTCACCGTTTGCCGCCCATTCCAGATTTTTTGCAGTATCTCCCAGAGCCACAGGATAATCAGCATCCACATGATTGATCTGATAGTTCATATTTTTAACGAGATGTCCAAAAAAAAGTTTCGCGTGAATTTTTTCGTTATCCGCTGTTTCTTTAAAAATATCCGCAATCTGAGGGTAACCTTCTTCTAAAGCAACTTCTGCCGCAAAAGTATATCTCATTCTTGCCTGAGATTCTCCTGCAAAAGCTTTCATAAGATTCTGCGCTGTTTTTGATGATTTAAACTCCATGACTTCTCCTTCTGTTATTTTAGAACAAGTCTAAAATATAGTAATTTTTTTTAAAAAACACAAGTTTTTATTTTCAATCTTATTTATTTTCTGTTGCTTTGGGATTTAATTTCTGATAAATTAAATCAATTGAGCCGACCATTCCTCCGGTCCAGAAAACAAAAAAGAGAAAAATCCCTATCAGAGGGAAATAAGAAGAAATCACGGCAAGAAACCCAATGCCAAGGGCATTTCCCTTAAAATGACGCCTCAATATTTTGTTCCGTTCAGACAGAGTATGAGAATGATTTTCCAGACTCATTCGAAAAATAACTCTTCCCATAATATAACTGTTTAAAAAGATAATCAATACCAGCTGGATCAATGCCCCTAAAAAAGGAATAAAAAAGAGGATCAGGCTGAAAAGATAAGCTATTAAAATCAAGAGAATATCTTTAACGCTGTCCCAGATGGAAATCAAGATCCATTTGATGTTTCTGATTAAAGGATAACGAATCTCTTTACCGCTCATCTTGAATTCTATTTCTTCCTGAAGCGAACCGATAAAAAAAGACCAGACCACATTTCCGATAATGTTATAAAAAATCACCATAATGAATGAAAATAAAAAATAAAAAGCAATTGAAATGAAAATTTTCATAATTGAAAAAAGAGTGGAAACAAATGGAATTGTTTCAAGCTGGGGAAACTGCCGGCGGAGTTCTTCCAGAAGGTAATCGCTTCCAAAAGCGGATAAAGAAAATCTGAGAATATAAGCAAGAGTGATCGTGATCACCATCGGAAGCACCAGATAATGCCAGAGACGGTACTGGTTTATCATCCGAAACCCTTTAAAAACTGACTTCATGCCTTGGGAAAACTGACTCATTTTTTCACCTTATAAAAAAAATAATTTATAATAAAATAATAAAAATTAGAGATATTTTTAATAAATTTTTATATCTTTTTATAATAATAAAAACTTAAGGAAAATAAAATGTCTTCTCCCTTTGAATATATTACTTCCGGAGAATCCCACGGTCCAGGGCTTACCGCTGTTATTAAAAATATTCCCGCAGGATTTAAAATCAGCTCTGAATTGATTAATTATGATTTGGAAAGGCGCCAGAAAGGTTACGGCCGGGGCGGACGAATGAAAATTGAGAAAGATCAGGTGCAGATTCTGGGAGGCATCAGGAACAATGAGACAACCGGAACCCCTCTCTCGCTTTTTATCCCGAATCACGACTACAAAAACTGGGAAGGGAAAAAAACAGAACCTATTACCCGTCCAAGACCGGGGCATGCTGATCTGGTGGGAGGAATCAAATACCAGAGGGAAGATTTAAGAGATATTCTGGAAAGAAGCTCTGCCAGAGAAACCGCTGTCCGGACGGCTGTGGGAAGCGTGGCGAAACAGCTTTTAAGTCCTTTTCAGATTCAAACTGCTTCCTTTGTGGAAACATTGGGGGGGATTGAAGCTTTAAAAGACAGCTCGGTTTTTTCTATTCTGGAAATCCAAAAAATCACTGAAAACTCAGAATTAAGACTTCTTAACCCTGATTTCGAGTCAAAAATAAAATCTTTCATTGATACTGTCAAAGAAAACGGGGATACGCTGGGAGGGACCATTGTTGTTCTCGCAGACGGAATTCCGCCCGCTCTGGGAAGTTTTGCCATGCCTGAAACCAAACTGGATTCCCGCATCGCAGCGGCGTTTTTAAGTCTTCAAGCAATCAAGGGAATTGAATTCGGAATCGGGCGCCAGTATGCCTACTTAAAAGGTTCTGAGGTTCACGATGAAATTTTTTACAACGAAAAAGGTTTTTATAGAAAGACAAACCGTGCCGGAGGAATCGAAGGCGGCATGAGCAATGGAGAGCGGATTTTTTTAAAAGCTTTTATGAAACCTATCCCCACTCTCATGAAACCCCTTCTTTCCGTCGATATTCATACTAAGAAAGCTTTTGAAGCCGTGAAAGAAAGAAGCGATGTAACAGCAGTCCCCGCTGCCGCAGTTGTGGGAGAAGCGCTTCTTGCCATTGAAATTGCAAAGGCTTTTTTTGAAAGATTTGGAATGGACAATCAAAATACGATTATGAAAAATTTTATAGAGGATCAAAGAAAATTCGAATGGCTGGAATAAATGAAACACAATTTTAAACTCTTATTGATCTTTGCTCTTGCCCTGCCTTTTTTAGGCGCTTGCGGCGTGGCTGAAAACTCGCTTCCAGGAGTTTTACCCAAAAATTATTTTGCCACTTCCACCAGTTTAAATTTTCTCCAGACCAATAAAAAATACCAGATCGGCGATGAGCTGATTATTACTCCTTCCCTCCGCACTCTTTGGGGGATAGGAAATGAATTTGAACTTTCCTTAAAAACTTTTGGACTCGGGATGGGATTTGAAGTCAAAAAACAGTTTATCGGTCAGAAGTATTTCAAGCTGAGCGCTTCGGGAGAGGGAGCTTTTTCTTTTCCAATGATGGGCGGATTGATAGCGAAATTTCTTCCCATGAATCAGGAATTTTTAGATTTTGTTTCTACTGCCTTTTATTTTTCCGGCGCAAAAGTGTCTGCCGGGCTTGATTTTGAAAATATCGCCCTTGTCTTGAATACAAAAGGCGGTTATTTAAACAATGCCCGCTTTCTTCCCGATATGGGAACTTACAAAAAAACCAGCTATCCGGGTTTAATAGCTCAGTTTTCACTTGGAATTTTCTTTAAAACCAGTAAAGAATCCACGACTGCGATTGGTATCGAAAGCGGATTCCTCATTCCAATGAATCTCCTTTATTTTTCTGCCAACTACCAGTTTTAGAAAATATACTGAACTGAATAGCTCATATTTTGATTTTAGAATTCGATTTCTGAATTTGCGTTCCGATGTGTAAATTTGTAGCAGCTTTAGAATGCTGGTTTTGTTTCATGTTTTTACCTCTAAATAAAACAGGATAACAAACTACTTCTTTTTTAAGCTTTTTTTCACATAACCTTAAAAAATAACGGCAAAAGGGGCACTGCGAAGATGAAAAAAATAGAATTAATAGGGCTTCAATCAGATTTAAACCGGCTCACTTTCTCAAATATTCAGATAGAATTTCTGCACGGCTACCTCACAGCGGTTTTATGTGCTCCGGAAATTATCACTCCTTTAGAGTGGCTCCCTTTCATTTTAGGAAAAGACGATGCGATGTCTGAGTTTGATTCTTTAGAAGAAATGAATCAGTTTATAAGCCGTATTATGGATTTGAACAACTCTATTGCCAGTTCCTTGAGTGATAAAACTTATTACCCTTTGTATTCGATTTTGGATGAGGCTGTTACGCCGGAAACAGCTCAAAAATGGTGCAGCGGGTTTATCCTTGGATTAAACCTCTGGGAACCTCCTTTTACTTCCGATGAAAAGGCAAGCAGGCTGATTCTTCCGGTTATGTTTTTAATTGATGCTGATTTTGTTATAAAAAAATTATATAAAAATAACAGACTGGAAAACACGCCGGAAAAGATTGAAGAGATGAAAATTCTATCTCTTGAAGAAATTCCTGAAAATATGATAAAGCTCTGGGATTATAATGTGGGGGCGCAAGAAAATAATATTGAAAAGAATTGCAAGGTGAAAATAGGGAGAAATGATTCCTGTCCCTGTGGCAGCGGGAAAAAATACAAGCACTGCTGCGGGAAATGAGGTGTGAAAAAAAATCAGCCTGCCGGGGCAGTGATCAAGCAGGGTTTTTTATTGCGTATATATGGAGTTAGACGAAAAACAGTGCCAGACTTTTGGTGGAAAAGAGGAAATAGATGTTTGAGCAGACTTTCAAGAATATAGACGACATTTTACACAAAGATGCAGGCTGTTCCAGTGAACTGGATAAAGACGCAAAATCTTTTGTCTCAACAGTATGATCTCTCCGTCAAGAATCCGAACAAGAAAGATGATACGGTTTTACGCGACCCCAAAGAAATACTATACGAGATTGCCCAACTGGATAAGGAAAGCACCGAGATTTTAAAAAAAATGAGCGGATTACTAAAAACGGAGAAATAAATATGAAAGAAGATATCCGATGGATTCAGAGATTTAATAATTATATGAACGCTTTTAGAGAACTGGAAGAGGGAGTGGATATTGCAAAAACCCGTGCTCTTTCAAAATTAGAAAAGCAGGGTTTAATACAAGGATTTGAGTACACCCATGAACTGGCATGGAATTTACTGAAAGATTATCTGACAGAACAGGGAATAGTAGGACTTATCGGTTCAAAGGACTGTACCAGAGAAGCATTTAAAAATGGTCTGGTATCTTCTGGTGAAATATGGATGGATATGATACAAGCCCGAAATCTCACATCCCATACCTATGATACACAGCTTGCCGAAAAAGTCTATCAGTCTATTATTGAAGGCTATTATCCGAGATTTGTGGAGTTAAAAAATAAATTTAGCGCACTATTGGAAAAACAACAGCCATGAATACCGAATTTGGGTTAAGCGATCCTGTTAAAAAAAAATTATTGTCTGTGCTGGAGAAACATCCGGCCATTAAAAGGGCGCTTATTTACGGCTCCCGCGCAAAGGGCAATTACCGTGAAGGCTCTGATATTGATATGGCCTTGTTTGGAGAAAATCTGGAAACCGGGGAGTTAATGACGATTCTGAATGAAATAGATGATCTTTTACTGCCCTATACCCTGGATTTATCCATTTATCATCACTTAAAAAACGACAGGCTGAAAGAACATATTGACCGTGCAGGCAAAGTGTTTTATGAGAAAAAAACGGAGCGGGTATGAAGAAGGGTTGGGAAGCAAAAAAGTTATCAGAAATTGGCAGAATTTGTAATGGAAATAGTATAAATAAAAAGGTCAAAAAGGATAAATACACTGGGATAAGCAAAGGTTTATCGTTCATAGCTACAAAAGATGTTGGTTTTGGCATTAAACCAATTTAGTATTATTTTTGAGGGTAGATTTTAAATGAAAAAAATGATTATGTTACTTTTATTTCTTATTTCCATCTCTCTCTTCGCAACCTATCAAGACCCGCACGGCCGTTACTGGGGGAATAAGACGGACATCTATTTAAATTTTGAAACACAAATCAACCGGAAACCGAATGGATTTGACCTCTATATCTATAAAATATCCAGCCAAGCCAATACTTCTTGTGCCGTTGATATGGTTATTTTTTATTATGATAAGACTATTCAGCCAAAAGATTTTTATGATGAATCCGATTCAAGAATCTGGGAAGAGAAAAATAATAAAGGTTATACTCTACTTACAGGAGCTATAAATAGAATCCCTAATTGGATAGGAGAACTTATTTTTGATAAAAAAAGAATTAAATGGTTTTCATCTTATGTAGGTGAACTTCAAAAAACCCGGAAAATTACTCCCTGGATGTGGATTGATGAATCGGAATATTATTTAAATCCAGGCAAAACCCTGTCTCTGGAAACCCCGGTCAGCAGTCAAAATACTCTGCCGGGTGTCATTCGGGACATCAGAGCTTTCGGGAGTGCGGAATATCCTGTCTTTAATGGAGAAGATGAAGACGGGCTGGGAGAATTTATTCCGGGCTATAAACAGCCTAAGTACAAAGTCTTTAAAGCTGTCGGTCCTGTTCCGAAAGTGGATTCGGCAGAAGAAGAAGCAGAGATCACTTTAAACCTCTTCAGGGAGTTTTATCAGGAAAAATGGATCAAGGATCAGGCTGTCTTTCAGGAGCTTTATTCCAAACTCTCCCTTTTTACCGACCGGATCGTTGATAAAAAAACAGCAGAAGCCAAAAAATACCTGAATGATTTCCTCCTCCTTCTGGAAAAAAATAAAACCGCCTTTGCTTTTCAGGGCGCCTATATGACTTTCAAAATTCGAGGAGAATATTTTTTAAAAATGATAAATTAGAATCAGTCTGAAAAGTTTTTTTTTAATTCTTCTTAAACCTCCGTAAATCCTATTTTTGAGACATTATTTTTATAAAGAATTATATATATTTATTTCTATATTTATATATAAACTTATTTAAGTAGATATTCAATCAAAAATTACTGATTTTAAAGCTATTATATTTCTTTTTTCCCTCTTTTTGTTTTATTTTTTATTTACCAAAAAGTGAAAAAAATTGATTAAACTACTGAAAAGGGGCTTCAAGTGAACGAATTATTAAAAAAAGAGCTGATTCAGTTATGCAAAAAAGAAGGGAAGAGTTCGCTCATACCGGCTCTTCAAATGGTACAGAGAGATTTGGGCTATCTTTCAAAAGAATCCATCCAATTTGTTGCAGAAACACTGAATATGCCGGTGAGTGAAATCTACGGAGTAGCAACCTTCTACAACCAGTTTCGCCTCAATCCGGTGGGCAAACATGTGATCAAGGTCTGCCGGGGGACTGCCTGTCATGTGAAAGGATCAGGGCAGCTTTTATCATTGATTGAAAATGAACTGGGATTAAAAGTCGGCGAAACGACAAGAGATAAAATTTTCAGCCTTGAAGCAGTCGCATGTCTGGGCGCGTGCAGTATTGCCCCAGTGATCATGATTGACGATAAATTTTTCGGGCATTTAGCCGCAGAAGATATTCCAAAAGTTTTAAACCAATACAGATAAGGAGAAAAGGAAATGAAAAGCTATTTAGATAAATGCTGTTCTCAATGTACCCATTCTTTGCTCAAACCCTGCAAAGACTACATGAAGTGCATTGAATCCAGCACGCCTTTATGCCATAAAGACAGCAAGGAATGTATCGAGAAATGGGAAAACTTAAAAGCAACCCAGGTTTTCATCAAGCATGAAAATCCGATTATTTTTATCGGAATGGGGACTTGCGGACTGGCAGCCGGAGCAGGAGAAGTCTTTGAAAAAATCAAGGAAAAAGTCAATGAAAAAAAACTGAAAGTTGATTTTATGCGGGTGGGATGTATCGGATTCTGCCGAAAAGAGCCGATCGTTGAAGTCAAACTTCCCGGCGGAAAGCGCTACACTTACGGTGATGTCCTTCCTGAAGACATTGACGAGCTTTTAGAATCTTCCATTATCAATAAAAAACCCTATGAAAAAAAACTTCTGGGTTCTCACGAAGAAACCCTTTTTAAGAATCCATTTTTTTCTAAACAAAAAAGAATTGTTATGGATAACTGCGGAATCATCAATCCGGATTCTATCGAACAGTATCTGGCAAGAGGGGGCTATCAGGCGGTTTACAAAGCTTTATTTCAGATGAATCCTGAAGAAGTGATTTCCAATGTGAAAATATCCGGACTCCGAGGAAGAGGCGGAGGAGGATTTTCTACCGGAATGAAATGGGAACTCGGACGGAAAGGAAAAACAGAACAGAAATACCTGATCTGCAACGCCGATGAAGGAGATCCGGGAGCATTCATGGATCGGAGTATTTTAGAAAGCGACCCTCATAAGGTGATTGAAGGGATGATTATAGCCGCTTTTGCTATCGGGGCATCCAAAGGATATATCTATGCCAGAGCGGAATACCCTCTTGCTGTAAAAACACTGATTCATACGATTGACGAAGCCAAAAAACACGGTTTTCTGGGCGATCATATTCTGGGTACTGATTTTTCTTTTGACATCAAGGTAAAAGAAGGCGCCGGAGCTTTTGTATGCGGCGAAGAAACAGCTTTGATGGCATCCATTGAAGGGAAACGGGGAATGCCGAGACCAAGACCTCCCTACCCTACCGAATCCGGTGTTTTTGAAAAAACAACCGTGATCAACAATGTCGAAACTTTTGCCAATGTCCCAAGCATTATCAAAAACGGCGGAAACTGGTACGCTGGAATCGGAACTGAAACCAGCAAGGGAACTAAAGTTTTTGCTCTATCGGGAAAAATTGAAAATACAGGATTGATTGAAGTTCCTATGGGAATTTCCATCCGGGAAGTCATTTATGATATCGGGGGCGGAATTCCGGGCGAGAAAAAAGCGAAAGCAGTTCAGATGGGAGGCCCTTCAGGAGGCTGTATCCCTGAAAAACTTTTTTACACCATGGTGGACTATGAAACCTTAAAACAAGCCGGAGCAATTATGGGATCAGGAGGACTGGTTGTTATGGATGAATCCACCTGTATGATCGATGTGGCGAAATTTTTCATGCAGTTCGTCCAAAACGAATCCTGCGGAAAATGTACCCCTTGCCGGGAAGGAACCAAAAGAATTCTGGAAACCCTCACCAATTTATCGAGAAGACCCGCTATGGAAAAAACAGCTGAAGAAGCTCTCATGAGATTTAAAGGCATGATTTACATGGAAAGACTGTGTCAGGTAATCAAAGACTCATCTCTTTGCGGACTGGGGCAGACTGCACCGAATCCGGTTTTAAGCACCCTCACCCACTTCAGGGACGAATACGAGGCTCATCTTTATGATAGAAAATGCCCTGCCGGAGTCTGTCAGGAACTTCTGACTTATGTTATTGACAACAGTAAATGTGTCGGATGCGGCGTCTGCCGAATGAAATGTCCTCAAAATGCAATTGTCGGGGAACCAAGAAAACCCCACTATGTTGTTACGGATAAATGCATTGGCTGTGATACCTGCCGTCAGGTCTGTAAATTCAGCGCCATTCATGTAGAATAAGGAGGAAATCATGATCAATGTTAAAATAAATAATATCAGCTTCCCTGCCAATGAAGGGGAAACGATTTTAGACTGCGCCCGTAGAAACGGGATTAGAATACCGACTCTTTGCCATATGGAAGAACTCCTTCCCACAGGCGCCTGCCGGATCTGCGTGGTCGAAGTGAAGGGAATGCCTTCCCTGATTCCTTCCTGCGCCTACCCTCTTCGAGACGGAATGGAAATTTTTACCAACAACCCCAGAGTGCTTTTAGCCAGAAAAACGATTCTGGAACTGATTATCTCCAATCACAACAGCGACTGTTTAAACTGCGTGCGAAACGGAAACTGCGAGCTTCAAAGCCTTTCTGAAGAATACGGAATCAGAGAAAGAAGATTTATCGGAGAAAAAAGAAAACCCGAAGTGGATATCACCCCATCCCTTGAAAAATATGAAGACAAATGTATCCTCTGCGGACGATGCGTGCGGATGTGTAATGAAATCCAAAAAATCGGAGCCATCTCTTACACAAAAAGAGGGTTTTATACCAAAGTCGCTCCCGCTTTTAACGAAGGAATCAATGTCTCCAACTGTATCAACTGCGGTCAGTGTATCACCGTCTGTCCTGTCGGCTCTCTTCGGGAAAGAAGCAATATCCAGAAAGTGGACGCTGCTCTCAATAATCCTGATTTGATTAAAGTAGTTCAATACGCCCCTGCTATCCGGGTCACAATTGGCGAAGAATTCGGAATGGAACCAGGCGCTGATGCTCAGAGAAAACTGAATACAGCTTTACGAATGATCGGGTTTGATAAAGTTTTTGATACCAATTTCGGAGCCGATTTAACCATTATTGAAGAAGCGAATGAACTGGTGGAAAGACTCACCGGCAAATCAGAAAATCCGATTCCGATGTTTACTTCCTGCTGTCCAGCATGGATTAAAAATGTGGAAAACGAATATCCTGACATGATACCTCATCTTTCAACCTGTAAATCTCCCCAGCAGATGACAGGCGCTATGATCAAAAGCTATTACGCCCAAAAACTCAATATTGACCCGGCAAAGATTTTTGTTGTTTCAGTCATGCCTTGTACTGCGAAAAAATTTGAATACCACCGCCCCGAACTGGGAGATGACTTTAAAGATGTGGACGCTGTTTTAACCACCCGTGAAATGGCAAGAGTGATCAAAATGGGAGGTTACGACCTTTCCAAACTCCCCGAAAGCGATGTGGACAATCCGCTGGGTGAATCAACCGGAGCCGCCGACATTTTTGCAAGTACAGGAGGGGTGATGGAAGCCGCTCTCCGTACCGCTTATTTTTATCTGACCAACCGCATTATGCCTCAGTTGGAAGTTTATGAAGTCCGTGGAAATAAAAATATTAAAATGGCTGAGATTGATATCAACGGGAAAACTGTCCGAGTGGCTGTTGTCAACGGAATCGGAAATATCCCATTGGTAATCGAAGCAATCCGGGAAAAAAAGTCTCCTTATACTTTCATTGAAGTGATGTCCTGCCCGGGAGGATGTCTGGGAGGAGGAGGACAGCCGATTCCAAGAAACATGAGCAAAATCAAAAAACGCCAGCAGGGAATTTATGAAGTGGATCGGGGTAAAAAGCTCCGCTGCTCTCATGAAAACCTTTCAGTACAACAGCTTTATACTGAATTTCTGGAACATCCGGGAAGTCATAAAAGCCATCAATACCTCCACACTCATTACCATTCAAGAAAAAAAGGAGAATGAAAATGAAAAATAGAAAAATTCTCATAGTCGATAACCGTGACGAATTTATCGAAGAATGTTCTCCAAAACTGACCAAACGGGGTTTTGATGTCTTCAGCGCCAACTCGTATAACGAAGCGCTCAAAAAGTTTGATGAGGTCGATCCTGACTTTGTTTTGACCGCGCTGATGCTCGAGCACTTTGATTCAGGATTTGTTTTAAGCTACAAACTAAAAAACAAAAAACCCAAAGTGCCGATCTATATTCTCACCACCGCGACTCACAGTACAGGAATCAAGTTTTCCACCAACACCGGGGAACAGAAAAAATGGATTCTGGCAGACGGTTTTTTAAACGAGCCGATCGAAGCCAATGACCTGATTGATATTATCGAAAAAAGCCTGGAACAAGTAAAATAAAAAACATCTTGTAAGGGCAGCTCTGCCCTTACAGGTAAACAATCTTCTTTCGAATTCCTAAATGAATTGTTTTTTTTAAAGAAAGTGTTATTTTATAGATATATTTTTCAAATTTGAAGGAGATAATATACTATGACCCGGTATCGATTTTTTTTCTTTCTGACTTTCTTGTTCTTCACCGTTTCCTGTTCCTCACCCTCAAAAACAGTAACAAAAGTCCAGGAATCTGATATAATAGAGGACGATAGCTGGTCGCCGCAGGATCTGCAAACAACAATCAGAGAGATGACCGCCTCCATAAAAAATTCGAAACTGAACTCTCCCGATTTTAAAAACGCTCCTATCATTCTCGGAGGAATGCCGAACGATACAGACGAGCAGATTGATACGAATGTCATCATGACACGCCTCCAGACTGCTCTCTCAAAAGAAGGGTTTCAGTTTATCAGCCGGGAAACTATCGAAGATATGCTTAAAAAATTGACTCTCCAGCAAAGCGACCTCTTTGACACCAGCCAATCCTCAAAAATAGGAAAACTGATAGGCGCTAAAATGATCCTTTGGGGGCGCATCAGCAATATGAGAAAATCCAACGGAAAAAAAGAAATGGTAATGTATTATCTTACTTTTCAAATCATCAGCCTTGAAACCGGTAAAATCCTCTGGACTGATGAAGTGACTTTCGGCCGAAGCGTTGAAAAACAGAAGATGAGGTAAAAAAACTTTGCTAGGAAGATCGTTTTAAAACCAATCTTCTTGGCAGTTTAAAATTGTTTTTTTTGTTTATTCTCTAATTTTCAAAAAAGTCTTTTTCGACAATTTTGCCTTTGAAAATCTTCTTTTCAATCATCTGTATTTTCAGTTTATTCTGGTATTTTTCAACAAGAGGCAGTTCTTTGGCTGTAATCGTGGTCATCACTGTTCCTTTTGCCCCGTTTCTGCCGGTTCTGCCTGCCCGGTGGAGATAGATTTCCGGGTCTTTAGGGATATCAAAATTAAAGACATAACCGATTCCCTGAATATCCAGCCCCCTGGCAGCAATATCAGTCGCAACCAGAATCTGGATTTTATCGTTTCGAAAATCATCCAGAGTTTTTTTCCGCTCATTTTTTCCCAGCGTGCTGTATAGCCCAGCCGCCTTGATACCAAAAAAATTAAGCTTTCCGGCAATTACTTCAATATCATCGCTTTTATTGATAAAAAGCAAAGCTCTCTCATTCCCGATCGTTTTAATAATTTTTCTTAAGACCTCAATCCTTTCTCTGAATTCCGCAAAAAAATAAAAATGATCAATATCGGGTGACACTTCTGTTTTTCCTGTCAGTTTCACGATAAAAGGCTCTTTCATCAGTTCTTTTCCCATTGTAATCGCTTTTTCTGTCATCGTAGCGGAAAAAGTCATGATCTGGCGGTCTTTTAAGGTGGTTTTCACCAGTGTCTGAATTGATCGGTAGAGATTGCTGTCTAAAAGGCGGTCTGCTTCGTCGATAATAATGGTTTTGACCGTATGTGCGCTGATTTTCTTTTTTTGAATCAGTTCCAGAATCCTTTCAAGCGATCCGGTCACAATCTGCGGTTTTTCCTTTAATTTTTCAATCTGCCTGGAAAGATTGACCCCGCCGATAATCAAAGCGCTTTTTACTGGAACTCCCGAATTGAGCGCCAGTTTTTCGATTTCCCTTTGAATCTGGGAAGCCAGTTCATGAGTAGGAGCAAGAATCAAAGCCTGATTTTCTTTTTTTTCAGGATCGATTTTCTGAAACAAAGGAAGGAGATAAGCCAGAGTTTTACCCGTGCCCGTATCCGATTCTCCAATTAAATCTTTCCCGGAAAGCGCAGAGGGAATCACTTCTTTTTGAACCGGGGTCGGATTCAAAATCGACGCTTTGGAAAGCCCCTCGCACAGTAATGGATTGACTCCAAGTTTTTCAAAAGTATCGTTCATCTTTCTTCTCCTGCTCCGCTTGTCTAAAAATCAGGATAAAAGATACTTTTCTATTCCTCTGGTGTCAAGGATTTTAAATAAAAAAAGATTATTTAAAACAATAAAGATATGATTAATTTTAAAAGAGAATAAAAAAAGCGGGAGCCGCCCTATGAAAAAAAAATTGCAACTTATCGTTTTTCTTTTTATGTTTTTATTTATCACTGTTTATGCTGCCGATGTGCAGGACGAAGTCACCGACACAACCCTTCAAAACACTTACAGCATCAAAGACGGGAGTGTGATCTCAGCCTCTAATCTCCGCACCCTTTTTATGAAATTGGTAAGCGGGGCGTGGACTGCGAATGGAACCAGTATTTCCTATAATAAGGGGAATGTGGGGATAGGGACGAGTAATCCGACAAGTCCTTTGCAAATTCATGGTAATTCTGCTTTTGGAATAGTAAAAGCAATTAGTCTTAGTCAGGGAAGTGAAGCAAGTATAGGTTTTGCTGCATTAACAGATGCAGGTCAAGATTATTGGGTCGTAGGCAAAGATATAACGAATGCTAATACAGGAGATTTCCATATCTATCAGAATGGAATCAGGTTTTTAATTAAAAAAGATACTGGTAATGTGGGTCTGGGAATATCAAACCCTTTAGAGCGTCTTGATGTTTATGGTAAGATTTACCTTCACGACGGAAATGCTGCCGGAGTCATTCATTTTCCGAATTCTGGGACTATACCTAAATTTTTTATCCGTTCTTCTGACCCAAATAATACAGCCGATTATACAGACCGTCTTGTGATTGATGGAATAAGTGGAAATGTGGGAATTGGTACATATATCCCATTAAGAAAATTACATATAGTAGGAAATGATTCTAATGGATGGGCTGGGATTATGATTCAGAATGATACTTTATCTGTTACAAGACATATTGTTTTATCTAATGATGGAATTTTAAAAATTGCAAGAACAGGAGCGGGGGATGATTTTACAATCAATGATATCGGCAATGTCGGAATAGGAACAACTTCTCCTACGGAAAAACTGACTGTGGCAGGAAATATCTATGCTTCCGGCACCGTCACCCAAGCCTCCGACTTCCGCTACAAGAAAAACATCCAGGCTCTGGAAAATCCTCTTGAAAAAATCCTCTCCCTCCATGGTGTCTCTTTTGAGTGGAAAACCGAAGAGTATCAGGATAAACACTTTGCAGAAGGTAAAACCATCGGTTTTATCGCACAGGAAGCGGAAAAAGTAGTGCCTGAAGTGGTGCAGACGGGAAAAGACGGATACAAATCAATGGCTTATGCCAATATCACAGCCTTGCTCGTGGAAGCGGTGAAAGAACTGAAAAGACAAAACGATGAAAAGATAAAAGAAATGGAAACAAGAATGTCAGGGTTTGAAAAAGAGAACGAAGCTTTAAAACTGGAAAATGAACAACTGAAAAACAGACTGGCTGCCTATGAATCCAAAATACAAAAAATCGATGCCATGCTGATCAATCTAAACCAAAAGCTAAGATAAGGTAAAGACAGGTTCCCAACCTGTCTCTTCTCAGTATGCCAAAACAAAACAAAAAACTCCAAGGAGAAAAACAAAATGAAGCAAAGATTAAAAAAAATCATAAAAACAGCGTTTCTGCTGGTATTTCTAAGCGGCATCCTCTTCGCCGATGTGCAGGACGAAGTCACCGATACAAGCCTACAAAACACTTACAATATCAAAGACGGGAGTGTGATCTCAGCTTCTAATCTCCGCACTCTTTTTATGAAATTGGTAAGCGGGGCGTGGACTGCGAATGGAACCAGTATTTCCTATAATAAGGGGAATGTGGGGATAGGGATTCCTAATCCAGCTTACAAACTTCATGTGGTTGGGGAAGATGTAGGAATTTTTAATAATGTTCCAAATGGCGACGCACGGTTTAAACTTTATAACAGTAATAATATCTGCGAATGGTTTTTAGGACAAAAATCAGGCGGCTCAAGTTTTATTATGAGTAGAGCGGTTGCAGGAGTAGAAACAGACTATGTAGCATTGACAAATGAAGGGAATCTGGGAATAGGAACATTAAATCCTGTTGCTAAACTCGATGTGAATGGAATTCTCTATCTCAGAAAAAATGATAATGGAAACGAAGGTGGCGAAATCCAATTTCAAGGTTCAGGCTCTAATCCAGGATGGTCCCAAGATATTTATGATAATATGATGCGTTTTTGGGTACATGGAAACAATTCAGGGGATAATCTGGTCTTATTTCAAAATGGAAATGTAGGGATAGGAATTGCGGGTATGATACCTACCGAAAAACTGACTGTGGCAGGAAATATCTATACTTCCGGCACCGTCACCCAAGCCTCCGACTTCCGCTACAAGAAAAACATCCAGACTCTGGAAAATCCTCTTGAAAAAATCCTCTCCCTCCACGGCGTTTCTTTCGAGTGGAAAACCGAAGAGTATCAGGATAAACACTTTAGCGAAGGTAAAACCATCGGTTTTATCGCCCAGGAAGCGGAAAAAGTAGTGCCTGAAGTGGTACAGACAGCAAAAGACGGCTATAAATCAATGGCTTATGCCAATATCACAGCCTTGCTGGTAGAAGCGGTGAAAGAACTGAAATTAAAAAATGATGAAGCATTGCAAAAACTCCAGTCTGAAAACGAAATACTGAAAGAAAGGGTTTTGAGTCTTGAAACACAAAATCAGGAACTTTTGAAAAAACTTTCTTCTTATGAGTCCAAAATGGAAAAAATCGATGCCATGCTGATCAATCTAAACCAAAAGCTAAGATAAGGGGGGGGGGTAAAGACAGGTTCCCAACCTGTCTCTTCTTCCTGTCTCTTCTTCCTGTCTCTTCTTCCTGTCTCTTCTTCCTGTCTCTTCTTCCTGTCTCTTCTTTAAAAAATTTAGAAATCAGTCCGATAGTTCGGAGCTTCTTTCGTAATCATAATATTATGGGGATGGCTTTCTTTCAGTCCCGCACCGGTAATTTTTACAAACCTTGCCTTTTCCTGGAAATCCTTGATATCAGATGCCCCTGCATAACCCATCGCCGCTTTGATTCCGCCTACCAGCTGATAAACAAAAGAATCCACCTTCCCTTTATAAGGCACTACTCCCTCGATCCCTTCCGGAACCAGTTTATTGCCCTCTTCCACATCCTGCTGACCATATCGGTCTTTTGACCCTTCTTTCATTGCGCCGAGAGATCCCATCCCGCGGTAAGCTTTATAGGTTTTTCCCCCATAAATCACAATCTCCCCCGGACTTTCCTCCGTTCCCGCAAAAAGACTTCCCAGCATAACAGTGGAAGCCCCTGCCGCAATTGCTTTTGAAATATCTCCCGAATACTTGATTCCCCCGTCTGCAATGACTGGAACCCCAAATCGACTGGCTGCATTGACGACTTCCATAATAGCGGTGATCTGAGGCATCCCTACCCCCGATACGATCCGGGTCGTACAGATAGAGCCGGGTCCCACCCCTACTTTGACCGCATCAGCCCCCGCATCAATGAGCGCCCTGGCTGCATCTCCGGTTACAATATTTCCGGCAATAATATCAATACTGTATTTTCCTTTCAGGTATTTCACCATATTGATGACACCCGCCGAATGCCCATGCGCTGTATCAACAACAAGCACATCAGCTCCCGCTTTAACAAGATGTTCTGCTCTGTCTTTTTCTTTGTCTGAGACGCCGACCGATGCCCCTACTCTGAGTCTGCCTTTGTCATCTTTACAGGCAGAAGGAAATTCTTTAATTTTATGAATATCCCTGATCGTAATCAACCCTTTCAGGCAATATTCCTGATCGACTAAAAGCAGTTTTTCAATCCTGTGTTTCTGCATCAGAAGAATCGCATTGTCTAAATCCGTTCCCTCTTCCGCTGTTACCAGTTTGTCTCTTTTAGTCATATGTTTTTCGATAGGATCATCCAGTTCTTTGATAAATCGAAGATCCCGATTGGTAATAATCCCTGCCAGTTTTCCATTTTTAACAATCGGAATTCCTGAGATCGAATATTTTTTCATTTTTTCCAGGGCTCTTCTGATTTTATCTTCCGGCTGGAGAACAATCGGATCAGAAATAACAGCGCTCTCAGATCGTTTAACAATATCGACCTCTTCCGCCTGCTCTTCGATACTCAAATTTTTGTGAATAATTCCAATACCGCCCTGCCTTGCCAGCGCCATAGCCAATGTCGATTCTGTAACTGTGTCCATCGCGGCAGAGACTAAAGGAATATTTAAAACAATATTTTTAGTCAAATGAGACTTTGTGTCTGTTTGAGTCGGAAGAATATCCGAGTAAAGAGGGAGCAGAAGCACATCGTCAAAAGTCAATGCTTCATATAAAATTTTATTCTGCATTTTTTATTCTCCTTTTTACCATTTAAATTTAATATCATTTATCCCGTTTTTAAAGAATGAGATTGCATTTTTTCTTTTCATTTTTTATCATTATCATTTTATCTTATTTAGCCGAATAATAAAAGAAAAAAATGGTTGAAATATGACTCATAAAATCAAGGTGCTCATTGTCGATGACTCGGCTATTGTCAGAAAAACTCTGGAAGAAAAACTCTCTACTTATGAAGATATTGAAGTAGTTGGAACCGCCCCCGACCCTTTTGTGGCAAGAGATAAAATTGTCCGCTTAAATCCGGATGTCATTACCCTTGATATTGAAATGCCGAGAATGGACGGACTCACTTTTCTTGAAAAACTTATGCGCTATCATCCGATTCCGGTTATTATTGTCAGTTCTGTCACAGCAGACGACACTATGGCATCCATCAAAGCCCTTGAACTGGGAGCTTTTGATGTGGTCAATAAACCCGGCGGAAGTCTTTCCATTCAGGAAGTCATGGACGATATTGTTTATAAAATCAGACAGTCTTCTAAGATAAAAGATAAATTTCTATCCAAGATTCAAATCTCTCCTCTTCCCAAAGAAAGACCATTTCAGGAAAAAACCAATATTTCGATTCTCAGCAGTTTTAAAACAACCGACAAACTGATTGCGATCGGAGCTTCAACCGGAGGCACAGTCGCCCTTGAACAAATCTTCAAAGCCCTGCCTTCCAATCTCCCCCCTATTGTGGTTGTGGAACACATGCCCCCCAAGTTTACCAAACAATTTGCCGAGCGGTTAAATCAGCTTTCTGGCTTAAACATTCAAGAAGCAGCTGGAAATGAGCTTCTTACTGCTGGAAATGTTTTTATCGCCCAAGGCGGGCTTCACATGGGGGTCAGCAGAAAGGGAGCTATGATTTATACAGAACTTATAGACAGTGAACGGATTCATTTCCAAAAACCGGCCGTAGATATTTTATTTGAAAGCATCGCAAACAATGTCGGAAAAAACGCACTGGGAGTTTTACTCACAGGAATGGGCAAAGATGGGGCAAAAGGTCTTCTCTCCATGAAAAAAAGCGGCTCTGCTACTGTGGTTCAGGATGAAGCCACATCCGTTGTCTGGGGAATGCCGAAAGCAGCCATTGATCTGGGAGCAGCCGATGAAATTCTTTCTCTTGAAAAAATTATTGATAAAATTGTCGAGTTTTCAAAAAAATGATCGATCCAACAATTTTTAATAAAAACATTGATTTTTTAAATGCTTCCAATCCTGTTTTTGCACAAAAAATAGCAGAATCAAAACTTTCACCTGAAACAAAAATCATTCCGGCAAAAAAACAGGGCTTTTATCTTGAAGTTTCAGGAAAACCATTCAACAGCCGCATAGACCCGATTCAGGAAGCTTTAAGACTCATCGAGGCCGAAGATTATTCTCAAAGCGACTTGATTATTACAGGCGGAATCGGCTTGGGTTATCTTCCTTATTTTTTAGCTCAAAAATATCCTGATAAAATTATCCTGACTGTAGAACAATCCTGGGAAAAGGCTCATGCCGCTTTATGGGTTCATGATTTCACTCCTCTTTTCAAAAAAGGAAAGTTCGAATTGGTGATTCCTGAATCTCCTGAAAACATCAAAGACTACCTCAAATCCTACGGAACCAGAAAAGTTTCTCTTCTTTTTCACCGTCCCTCTTATGAAGAAAACAAAGATTTTTATGAAAATCTTAAAGATACGGTTAAAAAATTTATCTCCACCAAGCAGGTCAATATTGCTACATTAAACCGATTTGAAAAACTCTGGTTTAAAAACATGATTCTGAATATGAGTCAATACATCCGTTTTAAAGGAGCCAATTCCTTTTTCGATGCTTTTCACGGCAAACCCGTTTTTCTGATCGGCGCAGGTCCTTCTCTTTCCAAACAAATCCCTCTTTTAAAAAAAATCCAGAACCAGTATATTTTTATCGCTGTCAACACCTCGCTTCCCTTTCTCATTCAAAATGATATTATCCCGGATTTTGTCCTTGCCGTTGATCCTCAGGATAAGATTTACCGTTATTTTATTCCGGTTATACGAAACAAACTCCCGAAATACCCTATCTTGATTGCTGAACCTACTCTATCACCTAAAATTATTAAAAATTACCCCGGAAAAACAATTTTCTGCAATGTCGGCTTTTTAAAAAACTGGGTAGAACAATTTGCCCCGGACAAGGGAGAGCTGGAAATGGGGGGATCGGTCATTACCGCTGCCTTTACCTTTGCAATAAAAACCGGAGCAAACCCTATTATATTTCTTGGAACCGACATGTCTTATTCAGAAAACACCCTTCATTTCAGGGGAGCGGAGCTTGAAAAAGAGTGGCTTTATTCTCAAAATAAATTTTTTCCACAGGATAGAAAGCAGTATTTTTTTATGAAAAAAATTGAATTAATTCCCCATCAGGGTTTTTACGAAAAAGAAGTCTATACCGATGTCCGGTTTATCACTTATATTAATTGGCTGGAAAATCAGTTTCAAAAAACAACCCATTCAAAAATCATTAACTCTACCGAAGGGGGAATCAGGTTTCAGCATATTGTCAATCAACCTCTTGAAAAAACTCTTGATGAAATAAAAAGTTCAGTCACTTTAAAAGAAAATATCGATAAAAATATTGACGCAGAGGATTATTTACAAAAAAAAGAAGCATTTTTTCAGGAACTTGAAAAAATAGAATCCGATATCCCGAAGCTTAAAAAAACGGCTGAAAAAGGAATCCGAATTTCTGAAAAACTTTACCGGCTGATTGAGCAGAAAAAACAAATTGATAAAAAAGACATTGATGCATTAAGCCGGATTGACCAGGATTTAAGCGCAATGAATTTGAATGAAATTTTAGGGTTAAGCATTCAAACTGTGATTCATCAGGTTTCAGAAGATTTTGAAGAAACTCTGGAAGAAAAAGAGAAAAACAATAAAGATTTAAAAACCATTAAATACTCTCTTATTCTTTATCGCGGAATATTGGAAAGCGCCGATTTTACGATTAACCAGATTCAAAAAGCAAAAAAATATTGATATATTTTTTTATATACTGAAATAATTTTAAATTGCAAAAAATCCATGTCATTCCCCGGCTTGACCGGGGAATCTATTAAGTAGTCAACCCTGAAAAAATAAAAAAATCCTTTACAGTAAAGAATAAATCATAAAAAAGAAGCGGAAAATTCGCAAGATTTTCTTTCTCTTTGTCAATAA
>MIAO01000022.1 GCA_001829155.1 Spirochaetes bacterium GWB1_36_13
CACGGTAATTGATATTGAACCATATAGTTTAAATTAAATACGAAAAATTGTGAAATTTTTATGTTTTTTTTATTTTTTTCGTTGAAGCTGGGCTAAGTGAATTCAAAAGGGTCAGTATCGTGAAAAATGACAGAAAATCTTGCAAATTTTCCACTTCTTTTTTATGCTTTTTGCATTACTGTAAAGAATTTTTTGACTTTTTCAGGGTCGACTGAATAGATTTTTATTCAATATTTTTCAACTGGTAGAAATTCATGGTTTCAGGCACTGTTTTTAAGAGTTTTAATTCCGTGAAAATGTGAATACTGCAAAAATCCAATTCAAAAGCTTCTGTAAAATTTAATAATGTAAAAAAATCAGCAATTATTTTATAGTTTTGAATCAAAGCTGTTTTTTTTGATTCAGGAAAATCTTTTAAATCTTCTTTTGAAAGGGATGGGACTAATGTGATGGTCTGATCTGTATTAATACATCCGTTGAAAACGACCTGTTGTTGATTTTTTTTGATTTTTATATCGTAATGATGGTTTCGGTTTCCTTCTGTGATAAAAGGAAGAAAGCTAAAATAAAATTCTGATTGATTTAAAGCAATCTGAAAAAGAAACCCGCCGTTTTGAAGAATAATTTGAGGTTCTCTCAAAAAGCTGAAAGATTGATTGAAATCAAATTCTTTTATTTTTTTATTATTGATAAATAGTTGATGGTTCATAGCCAGCCTTTCTTAAACTTCTATATGAATCAGAGGCACAAGCATTTCTTCTCTGGTCAGACCCGAGTGAGACGCTTTTACCTCAAATTCTTTTTTACCGATTTGATCAAAAATCGTGTCTTTTTGAGCATCTGCTATGCCGATGCAGACATAATCACCGATAAAATCGTCAATTTTGTAATGCGGGGTTCCCGGACCCAAAAGTCCGCTTTCTAAAAATTCTTTTCGGGGCAGAATTAAAAAATCTTTTTTAAACTTTTGGATACTTTCTTCAAAATGTTCTCTTTTATGATTTTTTACAAAAAATGAAAAAAACCTTTTTTCAGGGAAAGTGGGCATGATAAGAGAGTTATAGAGGGCTTTGTCTTCGTTGATATAATAAGTTTTATTGATATTGACCAATCCGTGATCTGAAACAATGAAAATCGATGAATCGGTTCCCGCTAAATCCTCGGCCAGTTTTTTGCAGGAATCGTCAATTTGTTTTATCATGCGGATAGTCTTTTCTTTTTCTGTTCCTTCTTCATGAAAAAGAAGATCCGGTTCGGGAGAATAAGCGAAAATAAGTTTTTGATTGACCGTTTTTTTTCTGGCTGTTTTTTGAATTTTTTTAAAAAAGGAAGGGAGGGAATGATAGGAAATCCGTGTGGCAGGATAGGTTAAATGATAATTATAGTATGAATAGAAGAGAAGATGAGGGATAATCTGATACAAAAGAGTATTGGAATCTTTTTTTCTGATTTTTTTAAAGATGTTATTTAATTTTATAATATCCATAGGAGCATATTTGTGAATATTGATTGATTTATTTTCAATGTAATCCAGCATGGGAAGAAGCTGGATGTATTGCCCGAATTCTTTAAAAAAAAGTGTCCAGCCGAGGTTTCCATGTTCTAATGGAGTTTCCCCGGTCAGCAAGCTGGTAATGGCGGACGGCGTGGAGGAAGGGGTAACGGTGGTCAAAGAAGTCAGCAGATGGTTCATGATAAATAAGGGTTCTTCTTTATGGATGGCTTTAAGGTATTCGTATCCCAGTCCGTCAAAAATAAGCACAATAATATTTTTTTTTTCTTTTAATTGGTTTGAATCAAGTTCTTTTAATAAGGGATGGTTGGATTCGACATGATAGACTGAAAGAATGCTTGAGATGAAATTAATGATTGAATGGGTGTAATCCGGATAAACAACATTTTTCAGATTGGGTAAAATCATAAACAATCCTTAAATAAAATTAATGTGAAAGAAAATATAATTAATTTTAAAAAACTTTCAAGTGAAAATAATATTATTTATAAACTTCGTAATAAAAAAAATACGGTCATTAAAAAACAATTTGTTGCAAAAACAAATCAGCTGTTTGGTATTGAATTAAATAAGTTTAATAATTAATTAAAGATTGTTGAAAGCATTTAAAATGAGAGAGATTTCTTTCGATTCTTTCACATCATGGACACGGATCATATCGGCTCCGTTTTTTAAGGCAAGCGTATGAATGATAATACTTCCGTTTTTTCTGTCTTCGGGAGAAGGGATATTTAAAAGCGATCCGATCATTGATTTTCTGGAAGCTCCGATCAAGACAGGAAATCCGAGTTTTTTAAACTCATCGATTTTGTTGATAATCTGGATATTGTCTTCCAGCGTTTTTCCAAACCCGATTCCGGGATCAAGAATAATTTTATCCTGCTTCATTCCTTTTTTTAAGGCATGATCAATCTGTTTTGAAAAAAAATCCTTGATCTCTGCTGTCAGGTCGGAATAGACTGGACTTTTCTGCATGTCTAAGGGAGTGCCTTTCATATGCATGATAACAGCTGAAGCGTTAAACCCGGCGATTGTTTCCGCCATGCCTTTTTTTGTCAGACCGAAAATATCATTGATCATCGAAGCGCCGTTTTCCAGGCACAGTTGAGCAATTTCAGGTTTATAGGTATCAATCGAGAGGGTGAGTTTTGGAAAATTTTCATTGATTTGCCTTAAAAGAGGAAGCAGGCGTTTTTTTTCTTCTTCAAAAGGCAGAGGGCGAGAACCGGGTCTGGAAGATTCAGCTCCGATATCAATTATATCCGCTCCTTCTTCCAGCATTTGCTGAAGCCTGATAAGAGCCTGGTCGGTTGCGCTGTATTTTCCGCCGTCAAAAAAAGAATCCGGGGTAATGTTTAAAATACCCATAATCAGGTATTTGTTTTTCTGGGAAAGTGTCATGAAGAAAGACTTTTTTCGATTTGCTGGATCAGCTCCTTTTTTTTAGTGTTTTCAGGGTAATGTTCAATAATGAGTCTTTTCAGTTTGTTTCTGTATTCTTTGTTGTGATCCATTTCACGGACTACTTTTTTAAAATCTCCTGATACCAGACGGGTAAGATGGTTGAATATTTTGGCATAATGTTCTGTTTCAATCTGGACGGCAGTTTCAATACATTCTTCAATGTTTAAAGCCGCCTGAGTGGATTTCTTGATAAAATGAGTGAGTTTTTCCATGGCGCAGATGAATTCATCTTCATGGTACTCGGTTAAAGATAAATTCTCTTCTCCCACTTGTTCGATCAGAAAGAGGCAGGAATGCAGGTTCCCTTTTTCCAGACTCAAATCTTTCCAGAAAAGAGCAAACTGGGGATACTGGCTTAATTTACGGCTGAAATTGATGTAAAGAATCTCCAGCTGGCGGTCAATTATTTCAAGATATCGGATAATACTTCTCAATTTCATTAAGCCTCCCGGATATTAAGAAAAGAATTTTTTAATCTGAGTAAAAGTGTTGGTCTGAACCAAGGCTGAAGTGTTTTCTTCTTGAATCACCTGTTTTAAAACATCACTTCGAATTTCAGAAAGAAACTGATTTTTTTCCCCGCCCAGTACTTTTACCGCTCTTTCACCTGAAAGAGAATGAAGCTGGGAATTTTTAGCAATTTCATTCTTGATTTTTTCAATTTTTTGAAAATTTTTTTCAAATGATTGAAAATCGTTTAAATTCTTGGATTTAATTTGAATCATTTCAGATGAAGAGAAAGAAGAATTTTTTTCTTCTCCCCTGATCTTTAAAGTAAACGCTTGTTGATATTGATTTAATTTTTCATAAATTTTCATCGTTTTTCCCCTCCCTGAAAAACTGTATGATTTAAAATATAAACAATTAGCCCAATTGAATCAAACTGTTTATTTCCTGAATTGTTTTTTCATCAATAAAACCGGAGGAAGCAATATAAAAGATGCCTTTTAATTTTCTTTCCTGCATCAGGGGCGCAATAAAAAAAGATTCTATCATCTGGTATTCATCGGAATTAAGGATCTCTTTCACAGGAGTGGCGGCCATTGCATGTTCTCTGACATAAAGAGAAAGGTTTCTCTCAATATAGGTTTTAATAACCCACTGATCCATGGTGAAGGTAGGGAGTATTTCCGAAAAAAGGTTTTTTACAAAATGAGAAGTCAATTCATTTGAATCGGAATCTAAAAGAAAAATTCCCATATTGTAATCTGTTTTATTGGAAAGAATCTCGGAAGTGTTTTTCCAAAGCGAGTTGTATTTCTGAATCGTCTCTTCATGGGTATTGACTTCTCCGATTAAAGTCGTCAGTTCCTGATCCTTCTTTTCTTTTGTGGGGCTCTCATAGTATTTTTGAGGAATTTCAAGGGATTCGTCAGAGGGTTCTTCTTCCTCCTCATATTCTTCGTTTTCATCACCTTCTGAGAAATTTTTATTCCAGAATTCGTTTCCAGCTTCATAAGTTCTGATTTTTGAAGCATAGGAATCGTTTTTGATTTTTAAAAGAAGAATGAAAAGCATAATGATAATGACCAGTGCGGTAAAGATCAGGATGATTTTCTGAAATACGGTCAAAGGCATTTTTGAAGGCGGGAGATAGAGAAACAGGTTCATTTCATAAAGAGGCTTTCCTTCTTTTTCCAAAATCAGCTTTTTTGCGAAAAGATAATTTCCTTCCAGTTCCAGAATGACTTTTTTCCCGCTGTCCATAATAGCCATAGCTTTCTGGATAGTGTCCGTATGGTCGCTGTAATCTTTCTGGATAAAATTAAAAAACATGTTTTTCTGATTAAAAATGATTTCTCTATTTAAAAATGGGTATTTTTCCTTCATCTGTCTAAAAAAAATGGATGGATTCAAGAAAATAAAAAGGTTTTGATTCTGATATTTCTTAAAAGCTATATAAACGCTTTTATAAAAAAGAAACTGAACCGACTCTGATTCCGGCAGGTTTTTTACCATCCAGTCCAGGTCTTTGAGCTTTTCTTTTTCAACTGAATTGTAAAAGTATTTGAGATTGGAATCCGTATCGGTGATAAAAATATTTTCAACCATTGTTGAATCTAAAATCAGATTTTTTAAAAGAGTTTTGATTTGCGCATCATCGGGATTGGTGAGCTTGCCTTCCAGCTGAGGGAGTTTTAAAAAAACATCTTTTATTAAAGAATCTTTGTAAAAAAGCTGGATGTTGTCAACCAGTTCAAGACCTTTTTGAATAAAAGCTTCCTTAAAGATGAAAGTCCGTTTTTTTATCATCCAGAGAAAGGATACAAAGATCATAATCGGTATAAGAAGGGCTACTAAATAAGGAATCCACTTTTTCATTATCTACTCCATCACTTGTTGTTCGTTTGGGTTGGGCGAAAATAAATTTCTCGTCATCTATTTTCTTCAATGTTAAATTGTCGATGAAAAGTCAAAAACTTAAAATATTTTTTTTAAAATTAAAAAAAAATCAATGCGGCTGATTAAAATTGAGTCAAATTCCTGTTGGGGTATATTTAAAATTTTATCTTATTAAAAAAAGGATAATTAGAATGGGAGGGATTTTTTTCTGTGGCAGTATTTTTTGGGTTATTTTATTTGCAAGTTTTTCTA
>MIAO01000023.1 GCA_001829155.1 Spirochaetes bacterium GWB1_36_13
AAAAATAACAGAGATTCATCTTAAAAACTCCCCTTGTCTTCCTCTGGGAGATAAGGGGCTGGGGGTTTGTGGGTAAAAAATCTTTAGGGTTTTCCAAGGTTGACAAACAGATTGATAGAACAAAGATTCCTAATCCTTGCCACAAAAAAAAATTGCTACCCTGAAAAACAGATTGTTTGCCGATTCTTTTTCTTTTTAATCTGGAATTCGTTAAATTTTTAATTAATTTATTAATAGATCGTTTGATAAAAACAACTGGGGTCTTTATGCTTCTTTTTGAACTGGATCAGATTTTAAAAAAACATTTTAATGTTCATGCAATCAGCGATGCCGCCATCAACGGGCTTCAAATCGGCGACTATGAAAGAAAAATCAACAGCATTGCCCTGGCAGTCGATGCCAATCTACCCACTATCCGCAAAGCAGTTGAGGGAAAAGCCGACCTTTTACTGGTTCATCACGGGATTTTCTGGGGAAAACCTTTTCCGTTTACCCATGGAGACTACACAAAAATGGAGCTTTTAGTTAAAAACAACTTGGGGCTCTACGGACTTCACCTTCCGCTGGATCTTCACCAGCCTCTGGGAAATAACTATCAGATTGCTCAAAAACTGGAACTCTCCGATATTGCGCCTTTTGGAAATTACGGAGGTCAACCCATCGGATTTCAGGGAAATCTCTCCCTGAATCTTTCAGAACTCGATCACCGCTGCGTGATGCTTTCTTCCACGGTTCGGAAAATCATCAACCGGCACCAGAAACTCAAAAAAGCGGCTGTCGTTTCAGGGAAAGGCGGAATGGATATTTTAAAACAGTTTGCCGATTCCGATCTGGATATTTTGATTACAGGAGAAATTGAACATTCTTTATATAATACCATTATTGATTTTCAATTAAATGTTATTTCTATGGGACATTACGAATCTGAGAAATTCGGGGTCATTGCTTTGGGAGACTATCTGAAAACCCAATTAGGATTAAAAACTTTCTTTATTGAAGAACAGACTGGTTATTAAATGAAAATAAAAAACCAAGCTACCAAAATTTCAATATCTGAAATCCTTTTTCCGATAGTTAAAAAGATTGAACAACAGAGGAATTTTTATGTCTGAAAAAGTCATTAAAGCAAGGCAGATTAAAGAAAGCGTAAGACCTATTATTATTGAACCTCCTAAAATTGAATCCTTCTCTGAACATACCGATGAGGAAGGAGAAGAAATTTCCAAACAGCCGACAGGCCCCTCCCCTGAAGAAATTCAAAAAATTCTGGATGATAAAAGAAAAGAAGCTGAAGACAAATACAATGAAATTATTTTCAAATCTAAAGAAGAAGCCCAAAAAATAAAAAAAGAAGCTGAAGTCTGGGCTTTCAACCAAGTCAAAAAAATCAACGAAGATTACGATACCCGTTTAAAAGAAGCCGACCTCCGCGGAAATCAGCTGATTCAGGAAGCAGAGCTTAAAGCCAGAAATATTTTGATGGAAGCTGAAAAACAGGCTGAAAAGCTGAAAAAAGAAGCTTCGGTTGAAGGGTTTACAATCGGAAAAGAAGACGGCTATAACCGCGGTGACGAGGAAGTGCGAAGAATTATCTCTGTCCTTCATAAAATTTCCGGTGAGTTCATCAAAAAAAGAGAAACCATTGTCCATGAGACTGAAAAAGCTTTGATTGATCTGGTTCTTCTGATTGCCGGAAAAGTAGTGAAAACCATCAGCGAAACCAGCAAACGGGTGATTTACGATAATATTTTAGCCGCGCTTGGAAAACTGAAAGGGCGGGCAGAAGTCACAATCCGTGTCAACCCGGATGATATTTATACCGTTACCCGGTATAAAAAAGAATTTATTGAAACTGTGGAAGGAATTGAAAATATCCGAATCCTTGAAGACCCGAATGTGGACAGGGGCGGATGTATTGTCACTTCCGAATTTGGAGCCGTCGATGCAAGAATTTCAACCCAGCTTTCTGAAATTGAAGATCAAATTAAAAAACTCTCGCCGATTAAAAATGAAGAAATGGAATAGCATCCTATTTTTGTTTTTTTTCTTCGTTTTTTTTCTTTTTTCTCCTCTCTCCTATGCCAGAGAGAAAAACATTTTTCCTACTTTCATTGATTATATCGGCAAGGGAAACACAGGGATTACGCACACCAGTGATTTGCGCACCGTTTTCTACAACCCTGCCTGTATTTTGAATGTTGAAAATGGTTTTTATCTTTTTGACTTTACTTTTGCCAACAGCAAACTCCTGAATGAAATATACAGCGCTAAAGATAATCTGAGCAGTCTGACGAACCGGATCAGGACAGGTGAAAATTTTTTCGGATACATCAATTTATCAGGTCCTTTATATGTGGGTTTTAAAGTCAGCAATATTCAGCTTGTAGTTTTTCATACATTGAATATAGATGTAAGCACTTATTTCAGTTTTCTTCCCTACACCGATGTTTATGCCAATATTAATATCATAGATGATATTGGAGCGGCGGCCGGTTTTTCTTTTCCCCTGCCGATAGAAATTACAGGGAGTAAATGGGAAAAACTCTACTGGGGATTTTCAACTAAAATTTTTCAGAGAATTAAAGGTAAAAATACTGCAATCCATCTTACCGATATGGCCAACATGGGAAACCCGATTGATTTTTTAACTGAAAAGCTGAATCCAGCGCGTACCGTCTCCATTACAACTGATATAGGGGCATATTACTCTTATGAAAACCTTGAACTTGGAGCCGTGGTTTATAATCTGGCTTCTTTACCCATGAGCTATTATCCGATTAAGATTCCAACCGTCTGGAAATCAAGCTCGGATGAAGAAATTGCAGGCTATTACGACTCTTTGAAAACTGAGCTGGGCATCGGGGCTTCTTATGAGTTTAAGCATCTGGGCACAATTCCGAGAAAATTTTTAAAAGACCTCGTTTTTTCAATTGAATTCAATGATCTTTTCAACAACACAGACTACCCCCTGATTTATCAGAAAATCCGTTTGGGCGGCGAGATTACCCTTTCGGAAGTCATCTTTTTGCGGCTCGGTTTTCTCCATGGCAGTTTTGCCTTTGGAATCGGATATCAATTTTTTATCTTTAAGATTGAATCTTCTTTCTGGCAGGAAAAGATAGGAAGAAACACAATGACCAACTGGGGCATCCAGTTTAGAATGGAATTTTAGGAGATGGACATGAAAGTACTGATATCTCTCATCATTTTTTTATTGACCGCTTCCTGTTCGCTTTTTCAATTCAGCGAAGATGAAACTCCTCCTGATTTAATCATTACCTCTCCGGTATTTTCAGCAACTGCAGCCTGCCCTACTCTGGAAGGTCTTGAATCGGTTTCTATCAATGACGCAAGTCTTGTTTTTTGGGCTCTCTCTTCTCCTGTTTCGATTCAAATCTCTTCCTCGGATGAAAGCGGAATAGAAATCATGGGGTTTAATATTTATTCTGAATCCGCTATTTCAAGCGCAAGCTCGATTCCTCTTCCCACCCTCAGCCAGACCGCTTCTGCCAGTTCATTGATCTATTCATGGGATATTTCATCTGAAACAACTGCTGCGAAATTTCTTTTTCAAGCAGCTGCCCGGGATAAGAAAGGAAATGAAAAATGCCTGCAAGGGGTTATTATCAAAGCCTTTTGATTTTATTTTCAATTATTTTTCGACTTCCAGACTCCGATAATCAATGAATAAGGAGGCTCGAAATGAAAAAGTTCCTTGTTCTTCTTCTTTTTTTCATCATTTCTTACAGCCTGACAGGCGAAAACTACATCCGGCTCCTCCAGAAGGATCAGTGGGGGTTTCTCGACTCACAAGGCAATATCATGATTCCTGCTCAATTTGATTATGCCGGAGATTTCTTTGAAGGATACGCCCGAGTCAAAAAAAACGGAAAATGGGGATTTATCGACCCTTCCGGAAAATATACCGTAAAACCTCAATATGATTTTGTCCTTGAGTTTTCAGAAGGGCTGGCTGCCGTAAAAAAAGGAAAACTCTGGGGGTATATCAACCCAAAGGGAGAACTCATTATTTCTCACAAATATGAACTCTGCGGCAATTTTTTTGAAGGGCTGGCGTGGATCGTAGTGGATAAAAAATACGGTTTTATTAATCAGAAAGGAAAAACAGCCATCAAACCGCAATTTGAAATGACCGGAATTTTTTCCGAGGGGCTGGCATGGTATAAAAAAGAAGGTCTCTACGGCTATATTGATAAAACAGGCAGAAAAACAATTCAGGCAGTTTTTGAACTGGCTGGGAACTTCAATGAAGGGCTGGCATGGATCAAAATCAATGGAAAATACGGTTATATCAACCCGAAAGGAAAAATTGTCATTGACCCTGTTTTTGAAGATGCCGGAGATTTTCAAAACGGAAAATCTGTCGTGATTGTCTCTGAAAAATACACCATTGATAAAGAAGGGAAAAAAATCACTTCCAGCGATGAAGAAAAATAAAAATTATTGGACAACCTTTTGATTTAAGTTTGAAAGAAGGCTGTCTATTTTTTTCATTTTGGATTCATAAGCCGTAAGGCGTTTCAAAAGTTCCTGATTTTGAATTTTCAGTTCGTTTATTTCTTGTTTCATCTCTTCATTTTCCCGAAGCGTTTTTTCAAACTTGCCGTTCAATTCTTTAAAAGCTTCCACCAATAACGCTGTCAGGTTGGCATACGCCATGGATTTATACCCGTCTTTTCCCGTCTGCACCACCTCAGGCACCACTTTCTCCGCTTCCTGCGCGATAAAGCCCATGTTTTTTCCCTGAGTGAAATGTTTCTCCTGATACTCTTCCCGCTTCCACTCAAATGACACTCCATGAAGAGAAAGCACTTTTTCCAGCGCATTTTCCAGAGGATTGATATTCTTCTTATAGCGGAAATCCGAAGCTTGGGTGACCGTCCCGCTGGCATAAATATTTCCTGCCACAGTCAGTTTTTCTGTAGGAGAAGTTGTACCGATTCCTACATTGCCGTTATCATCAATAACCATTCGGATTCCTTTTTCATAATCTAATAGATAAAATTTATTACTTAATTGATCTCCTCTTGCCCCGCTGCCCAGACCAATATGCATTTTTTTAAAACTCCCCGCTCCGTCTGAAGTTTTCAATTCTAAAATACTGGCTCCATAAGAATAATCAGACTTTTCCACCACAATGCTTGTATCCCCTGAAGCATTGGCAACATGAAGTTTGCTTGTCGGACTCAATGTGCCGATTCCCAGATTACCGCCGAGCCCCACATTCCCATTTTCAGGATTGATAAATAAACTGTCAATAGTTCCTGCTCTTAAAATCAAATTTCCAGTATTTGGATCAGTAAAAAACAATGAAGATTTTCCGTTTGAAAAGCTCTGAAAAACTCCAAAAAGCCCTTCTGAGCGGATATAGGTATGGGATGTAGCTGTATTTCCATATACATGCAAATGGGTTTGCGGATTATTTGTCCCAATTCCTATCAATCCGTTTTCTTTCATGGTCATCACATAGCCAAGATTATTTGTATTTGTCCAAATCGCAAAATCATAAGGACCTGCATCATTGCCGTTATCTAAGCCGATCACC
>MIAO01000024.1 GCA_001829155.1 Spirochaetes bacterium GWB1_36_13
ACAGACCCCAATTTTTTCAGCGATTTGTTTTTGAGTGAATCCTTGTCTTTGTAAAAGATGCGCTTCCAACATTTTTTCCTCCATTTTCAAAGGTATTTTCTCCTTTATTTGTTTGGGTAGAAAAATACTTGTTTTTGAAAAAAAGCGGAAATTTTATTTCGGCGATTTTAGGAAATTTCTAATCGGTGCTGACACATTTTACCCTCTTATTATTTTATTTCAATCCCAATGACAGACAGATCATCGTCAAAAAGATTCCCGTCTAAAAATTTTTGGACTTCTTGGCAGACATTTTCTCCGATTTGACTGATCTTCAATCCTGCGTTTTTCTGGATACTTTGGTAAAGTCTTTCCTCTCCGTATTCTTCTTCATTCCGATTAAAGGCTTCGAAAAGTCCGTCTGTAAATAAAAAGATTTTATCACTCTGTGAAATAGGGGATTCTCCCAACTCATAACTTGAGTTTTCAAAAATACCGACAATTTTACCTTCTGTTTTAAGCGGCACAATTTCTTTATTTCTGATCAGGTATTGTGCCGGATGTCCCGCGCAGCTATAAAATATTTTTTTTTCATTTAAGTCGATGTCTAAAATAATAGAGGTGAAGAAGACGGTTAGTTTATAATATTTTTCAATAAATGACTGATTAAGTGTTTTCATCAGAAAATCGGGTTTTTGTTCCATGTTTTTAACTTTTGAATATTCGTTGATGATAACCATAGTTGTAAGAGCTGCCTGAACTCCATGTCCGGTAGCATCGGAAAGAAAAATCCGGTAATAACCTTTTTTCAGTTCGAAAATGTCGTAAATATCTCCTCCAATCTGGCTCTGGGGCTCATAGCGGATATAAAAATCCAGATCGTTGATCTTCTTATAGTCAGCCGAAATAATGTTTTCCTGAATCCGTTTTGCCATTTTCAGGTCTTTGGTAATAATCAGGTCTTTTTCTTCCAGTTCTTTTTTTTGGTTTTCGACTTTTGAAAAAAGCGCTGCATTGGAAATTGAACTTCCCGCAAAATCTGACAAGGAAGAAATCAGTTCCAGCTCAATATCAGAAAGATAAACCGGAATATTTTGGGTGATAAATTGAAGGACACCGAAGGGTTCCTGCCGGATACGAAGGGGAATGGAAAGGACTGATCGAATGTTGAAAAGGCTGCGAATCTTTTCCGTTTTTTCAGATAATATAAATGTTTGAACATCAGAGTAATAAATTGTGCGGTTCCCTTTGAAACAAACCACAGGTCCCATATCAAGATCCTTTTCAAGACTCAGGCTTCTTTCAGGACCGAGTATTTCAAAATATCGGGTTAATAAATCCCCGTCATCGGAATCAGGATTGATATATTCAATTTTCAGCGTATTCCCATCCCGGATATAAACAGTGCCGTTTTGAAAATGAAAAATTTCACATATTTCTCGGATAATAATATCATAAATATTTTCTATTGAAGCAAGAGTGTTGATTGTTTCTGTCAGTTTGCTCAGCTTTTGATTGATTTCAATTAAGCGGGTTGTTTTTGATTTCTGGTTTTCTAATTTACGGTAAGAAAGCGATGATAAAAGAAATGGAAAGAAAAAATCTTTCAATTCAGATAATTTTTTTATTTCTTCCTGAGAATAGCGGGTTTTAAAATTAAAACAAATCAGAATTCCGATTTTTTGAGAATCTTTCACAAGAGGGAGGTAGCAGTTTTCTATTAAATGAAGCTGATTGAAGCGGGAAAGAACCAATTCGTTGAAATGAGAAATATTTTCTTTATGAATGAAAAAAGGTTCTCCCTTTTCAAAAATTTGAACTGTTATTTCATGCTTAAAGCTGAGGGAAATTTTATTTTTTAATATTGAAATCCCGGAATCCGGAAAATAATTAGATAAAATTTTTATTTTTTCTGTTACTAAATTTTCTTTTTCATCATCTAAAATATCAATTCTATAAGAGAGAAAGCCTGCTTTTTCGAGTTCTTCGCAGAATAGGGTTAAAATTTGCTGATAATCATTGATTCCAGCCAGTTTTTCATAAAGAGTGAATTTTTCTTTATCATCCATTTTAAATATCCTTATAAAAAATATAATCTTTTTTATAAGAAAGAAAAAATCAAGTAAAAAAATTAAATCAGTTTTATATTCGGATCTTGCTTGATTCGTTCGGATAGATCAATTTTCTGATGAGAATGATCCATTTCTATTATTTTATTTATCATTTGAAGGGTTAATTGAACCCCCATATCGGACCAATACATTTTTTTCATCTCCATACCATACACTATCGGTTTGTTTTACTCTGCCTCAAGTGAAATTACAGACTCAAATCTTCAATCAGCTCACGGCTTAAAACACCGTTTGCAATCTCCCGGACTTCTCCGGTCATTCGGACATTCCACTCGTCATCCACTGAAATATGAAGTTTTCCTCCGGGCATAGAAATAGTCAGGTCTTTTTCGGTCAGTCCTCTTTTAATCAGCGCACAGGCTACAGCGCAGGAAGAACTGCCCGAAGCAAGTGTATATCCTGCCCCCCGTTCCCAAATCAGGATTTCGGCTTCATTGGGAGAAATGACTTTTGCAAATTGGACATTGATTCTATTTGGAAAAAGAACATGATTTTCTAAAAAAGGTCCATATTGTTTAATTTCAGATACATCCAGAGTATCTTTTAAAATAACACAGTGAGGATTTCCGACTGAAACGCAGTTGATTTCAAATATTTTTGAACCAGCCTTGATTTTTTCTCCAATGCATTCATGCTGTTCCCATTTAACCGGAATTTTAGAGGTTTCGAAAATAGCCTTTCCCATATCTACTGTAATAATATAAGCTTTTTTATGTTTTTCTTCCTCGATCTTTGCTTTAACAATACCGCCTTTGGTTTCCACAGTAAACTCTTTCTTTTTCACATATCCGTAGTCATAAAGGAATTTACAGAAAATACGAAGCCCGTTCCCGCTTTTTTCTGCTTCCGAACCATCCGGGTTGAAAATGCGGAGCCCGAAGTCTGCGTTGAGCGCTTCCGTTTTTAAAAGAATTCCGTCAGAACCGATGCCGTAATGAATATCACAAATTCTTTTTACCGCTTCTTCTCCAAGTTTAAAATCGATCAAAGCAGAGTCCATCACTATATAATCATTTCCAAGTCCGTGAGATTTGACAAAGAAGTTTTTTTCCATTTTTTCTCCAAAATTAGCTTTTAAGCATCTTTAAATTTAATAAAAAAAAGCTATTTTTCAAAGGTCAAACGAATAATCAGAACCTCCGGTCTATTTCCAAGACGGATAGGAATTAAGGCAGTACCGAGCCCTGCGCTGATAAAATATTGAGTTTTACCTTTTTTAAGATACCCGTAGCTTGTTTCATAAAGAAAGCTGGTTAAAAAATTTCCAGGAAAAATCTGCCCATCATGGGTATGACCCGAAAACTGAAGATCAATCCCTTCTTTTTCAGCTTCAGAAAGATTTTTGGGCTGGTGGTCAATTAAAATCAGGGGTAAACTGGAGTCAATCGGATCTAGCCCTGTATCTCTACCAGACTTATTGGGAATAAAAATAAGACTTGGGTCGTGATACTCGCCCTGTTTTTTTAAAATCTCGTCTAAAGACTTTCGTTTTCCTCCAAACCGCTCGACAAAATTGTCTTTTCTGCCTACCAGATAGACTGAATCGGCAATTTTTACCCACCGATCCTCTAAAACAGTAATTTTGTGCTGTTTTAAAAAATCAATCGATTTTTCTATACCAGAATAATATTCATGATTACCCGTAACCGCATAGACTCCGTATTTTGCCTTAAGATCCTTCAGCCACTCACCGCTTTGATTTTGCCAGACTTCGTCCGCGTTCCGGTCTATCACATCTCCACCAATGACAATGAGATCCGGTTTTTCAGCATTGACTTTTAAAACAAAGTCTTGATAAGCGTTTTTCCGCGTCATCTGATTGAGGTGAACATCTGAAAAAAATATAATTTTCAATTCATGGAACAAAGATTTTTTCTCAATTTTAAATTCCAGATTCCTGAAAACAGGGTTTTGAGCGTTCCACCAGCTTCCCATAAAAAGCAGGGTAAAAAAGATAAAAAATCCTGAAAACAAGATTTTTTTGACCTTAATTTTATTTTCTCTCCAGCTTTGAGGGATAAAATGAAAAAAGCGGTTGAAGAAACGAACTATTTCTAAAAGTAAGAGAATGACAAACCCGTAAAGAAAATAACAGATATAAAAAGAACCGATCCACTCGAAAATATAATTTTTAAAAATTCTTGCAAATGGATAAGAGAGAAAAAAGAATAAAAATAGATAGGGATAGATTTTTTTAATCAATCCCGGAAAAGTTTTTATAACGGAATAGCTTCGTTTAAAAATATAAAAACTCACCAGAAAATAAACAAGACTGACCACTGAAAAGAAAACAATGTAAAATGACATAAAGCCTCTTTTAAGTTAAATTTTTGAATTAAAAATTTAGTAATCCTTGAGAGTGATTCCAAAAAAACTTTTCTCTTTAAAATAGGCTTAAAAAATAAGATTGACCTGACCGATAATTTTAAATAATATTCTTAATGAAAAGGATAAAATGATGGAAAGTAAAAAAAAATTATTAAACTATTTTGATGTTGAAAAAAATATTCAGATCGCCATCAATTCAGGACAAACCATTCGAGTGATATCTTATTCCATGTCTGATGATATTGAAAAAAAAATTGATGCAATTATCGAGAATATTCTCGTAAAATACGGGCAGCCGGATCATAAGAGTTTTATTTATACCGTCATCAAAGAATTGGCCATTAATGGAACCAAAGCCAACCTGAAAAGGATTTTCTTTGAGGAAAAAGGGCTTAATATTCATGATGAAAAAGATTATGAAGCGGGTATGCAGCAGTACAAGGAAGTGATGACCGAAGAAATGGCTGTGATTTACGGACAAAAAGCAAGAGAAAAAGGGCTTTATGTCAAAATCAGCTTTTTTCATGAGCCGGACGGGCTTCGGATTGAAATCATCAACAGTACAAAAATGACTCCTCAGGAAGAAAAAAGACTCCGTGATAAACTCGCTAAAACTATGACTTATAATGATCTGATGGAATTTTATATGGACAATGCCGATAATACTGAAGGTGCCGGAATGGGGATGGCATTGATTATTACCTTGATGAAAAGCTCTGAAATCGATCCGAATCTTTTTAGAATTATGAGCCAGGAAGAAAGCACGATTGCCAGAATCGAAATTCCTTTCAATAAAAACTACATCAGTTTCCGCGACCGCGGGCAAAACGCTCGAAAAAGCGAAGATGAATAAAGAATAAAATAAAGATATTTTTGACATAATAACAGTGGGGAAAGCCCTGCTGTTGCCAATAAATAGTTGTCCCTGAAAAAGTCTAAAAATCCTTTACAGTAAAGAATAAATCATAAAAAAGAAGCGGAAAATTGGCAAGATTTTCTATCTCTTTGCCAATAACCCGGTAAAAAATAGAAGTTTTTCTAAACAATCTTTTTTGAAGTGTCTTGAAGATTTGT
>MIAO01000025.1 GCA_001829155.1 Spirochaetes bacterium GWB1_36_13
AACGAAAACACTTTTGATAGAGAAAATAAAAGAAACCTTTCAGGAGTCAATTGATCCCGATCAAATCAAACTTGCCCCGCCCCCGCAGAAAGAAATGGGAGATATCTGCGCTCCCGTCGGTTTTTTATTGACCAAGACACTGAAAAAAAATCCGTTTGAAATTGTCAGCCTGCTGGCTGAAAAAATGAGTTCTGTTTCCGAGTTTAAGGATGTTCAGCCTGCAAAACCCGGATATGTCAATTTTTTTTACTCTGAATCGTTTATTGAAGAATCAGTCAAAGAAATCCTTGAAAATGAAAAAGCGCTGGATTTTAATCCGATTGAAAAAACTTTTTTTTTAGAATATGTTTCTGCCAATCCTACAGGTCCTCTTCATATTGGTCATGGCCGCTGGGCAGCATTGGGAGACAGCGCGGCAAGGCTTTTAAAAAAAATCGGATACAAAGTTTATCAAGAGTTTTATGTCAATGATGCGGGCAATCAGGTTGAAAATCTGAAGAAAACGGTTGAAGCTTTGAAATCCGGGAAACCGGTGCCCGAAGACGGATATCACGGAGAATATGTTCAGGATGCGTTAAAAAGCGAGTTGGAACCCCAGGCTTTTTTTCTGGAAGAACAGAAAAAAACACTGGAAAAATTTCGGTGCGCTTTTGATTCTTTTTATTCTGAAAAAAGCCTTCATGAAAGCGGTGCGATTGAGAAAGCGATCCGTCTTTTAAAAGAAAAAGGAGTGCTTTATGAACAGGAAGGCGCGCTCTGGTTTCGCTCTACTGATTATGGAGATGATAAAGACAGGGTATTGATCAAATCAGACGGAAATTACACTTATTTTGCCCCTGATATTGCTTACCACCTGACAAAAATTGAAAGAGGAGGGGATGAGCTGATTGATATTTTGGGTGCGGATCATCATGGGTATGTGAAACGGATCACGGCTGCGGTGAGCGCTCTTTCTGAAAAAAAAGTAAAATTGGATATTTTGATCGGTCAGCTGGTCAATCTTTTTCGAAACGGTGATCCGGTAAGGATGTCAAAACGGTCCGGAGAGATTATTACTTTGGACGAAGTGATGGATGAAATCGGTGTGGATGCTCTGCGCTATATTCTGGTATCTAAAAAGCATACCCAGACAGTGGACTTTGATCTGGAAGAGGTCAAAAAACAAAGTAAAGATAATCCTGTTTTTTATATTCAGTACGCTTTTGCGCGGATTCATTCGATTAAAAAAAATATTGAAGAAAAAGACTATCAGCCTGAAATCAATTTTAAAAATCTGGAAGAATCAGAAAGACAGCTTCTTCTTTTTATGCTTCGTTTTAAGGATGAGGTCTATAAATCGGCGCTTAATTTTGATCCTCAGATTTTAGCCGCGTATCTTTTTGATCTGGCTTCTTTATTTCATCAATTTTATGAGAAAAACAGAGTGATTGATCAGGGAAATCCTGTGAAATACCGTCTGGCAATTATTGAAACTGTTTCAAAAGTATTAGAAGAAGGGCTTTCACTTCTGGGAATGGCAGCGCCGAAAAGAATGTGAATTAGTTGAATAGATTCATGGTTGTTTCAGGGCCTTTTCGGATAATATCCCAGAAGGCTTCCTCAGCTTTTACAAGCATGGCTTCAATATCTTCTTCTGACTCTTTTGGAAAGGGAGTCAAAACATATTTTTCCAGAGGGATGTTTTTATTTTCACCGATGCCCAAGCGGATCCGGATAAAATTATCTTTTCCCAGGTTTTCAATCAGGGATTTGATCCCGTTGTGCCCTCCGGCGCTTCCCTGGGTTCTGATTCGAAGTTTTCCCAAGGGCAATGCGATATCATCGTATGCGGTAATAATATTTTCAGAAGGAATTTTATAATAGCTTGCGACATGCAAGGTAGAGATTCCGCTTAAGTTCATGTACATCATGGGTTTTAAAAAATAGATCGTTTTGTTTTCAAAAGGATGGGAGATCAGGGCATAGTTATTTTTTTCTCTCATTTTAATATTTAGCCCGCTGGTGATTTTTTCGATCAGACGAAACCCGATATTATGCCGGGTTGCTTTATACTGTTGACCAGGATTTCCCAAACCTACAAATAAAATATCTTGATTGTAAATCATTTTTTAAACCTAAATAGAAATCTTATAAATATAATAAAGAAAAAAACAAAAGGAGAACCCTTTTGTTTTATATTGAAAAAATATTATTTCTTTTCTTCAGCTTTTTCTTCAGTTTCAGCTGATTCAGTTTGTTCTTTATATCCGGCAATCAGAACTGCAACTGTATCGGGAGAGTCAATTAATCGGACATTAGCAGGTATTTTAATGTCTTTAAAGTGAATAGAATCACCCACATTTAAAGCACTGATATCAACCTGAATTGCTTCAGGAAGATTTTTTGCCTGAGTTTCAATGTACATGCTTGTATTTAATTCTTCCAAGATTCCTCCGGAGATAAGTCCTTTTGGAGTACCTGTGAATTCAAGCGGTATTTTTGTTTTAATGATTTTATCAGGAATAACTTCAAGCATATCGAAGTGAATAAAAGTGTCTTTGACAGGGTGGATTTGAATATCTTTTAAAAGGGAGAGCATTTTTTTCCCATTCAAGTTTAACTCGATTAACTGGTGTTCTCCAGCTATTTTAAAAACCTTGATAAAATCGGTGTAGTTTGCAGAAACATTATGACATTTTTCTCCGCCGTAAATAATTCCTGGAACTTGTCCTTCTCTTCTTAATTTATGATTGATTCCTGTTCCTGTTGATCTTTCTTCCAGTTTTAAGACTTCCATGATTTCCTCCAAAATGGTTCAATTCTTTTTTTACAGTTCGGTTTATTGTTATTTTCTCTTTTTGAGAGAACTCAATAGTCGTTTTATTTTAGAGAAGCTGGGGTAGAAGGATTCGAACCTCCGAATGGCTGGACCAAAACCAGCTGCCTTGCCAGCTTGGCGATACCCCAACTTGGTTTATCCTCAAAAAGGATTATATAAATTTATAAAAACGAGATTTTAAAGTCAAAAATATTTTTTATATTTTTCTGTTTAAAAAAAAACAATCCTTTTTCAAGATCTTCTAAATCTTTGTAAACCCCAGTAAATGAAGAGCCGCTGCCGCTTAAAACAGAATTCAGGGCTCCGGATTGTTTAAAATATTTTTTTAAATCTTTGAAAAAAAAGTACTTTTCGATTAAAAAAGACTCAAATCCATTAAAAAGAGAATCGGCAAAGTCAATCGAATTTCCGTTGATAAATGAAGCCAGCATTTTTTTCTGAAGTGATTCCTGATTGGTATATGCTTTTTTTTCTGATATGAGCTGATAAGCCTCTTGGGTGGAAATATGAATATTTTTAGGTTTGACGATCAGAAAAAAGAATTTTCCATGGTTGTGGATCGGTTCGATAATTTCACCTCTTCCACGGATCACACAAGGTTTTTCGTAGAAAAAGAAGGGTGTGTCGCTGCCGATTTCCAGTCCTATTTCCTCAAGCTTTTCCCGGGGAAGCCCGCATTCCCAAAAATCATTTAAAAACGAAAGGGTAGATGCCGCATCGGAAGACGCGCTTCCTAACCCAGCCATATAGGGGACATTTTTGATAAGATGAATTTGCAGTTCAGTCTGGTTTTTACGGTAGGGATAAAGTTTTTCGATCGCTTTTGAAACAGTATTGTTTTCTGAAATACAAGGGTCGGAAGATGAAAAACGGGTTTTTCCTTCTTTTAACAGAGAAAAATCAAGGGTATCGTACCATTGAATGGGGATAAAAAGAGAATAGAGATTATGAAAACCGTCTTCTCTTTTTCCTGTGATTTCAAGGTAGAGATTCGCCTTCGCACCTGCTTTTATCCTGTACCTGTTTTTTCCATTCTTCAAACTCATTCTCCAGTTTACCTATTTCTTCTTTTAATTTTTGGATTCTATTTTGTTCGGGATCAAAAAGATTGATATAATCGGTTGGATCATCCAGTATTTTTTTGTCTCTGATTCTCGCTATTCTTCCCGGAATTCCCACAACAGTACAGTTATCGGGCACATCCATGGTTACAACAGAGTTTGCCCCCACTTTGACATGATCTCCTAAAATGACTGGACCCAGTATTTTTGCTCCTGAACCGATCGTGATGTTGTTTCGAAGGGTAGGGTGTCTTTTTCTGAATTTTTCTTTACCCGTCCCTCCCAGAGTAACACCCTGATAAAGGGTGCAGTTGTCTCCAATAATAGCGGTTTCTCCAATGACAACCCCTGTGCCGTGGTCAATAAAAAAATTTTTCCCTATCTTTGCTCCGGGGTGAATATCAATTCCAGTTAAGATTTTCCCGATATTCATTAAAAAACGGGGGAAAATCGGAATTTTTATTTGATGAAGAAAATGAGCCAGTCTGAAAAAAAACATAATATGAAATCCGGGAACCGATAAAATAATTTCCAGAACTCCGAAGATGTTTTTTCTGACAGCCGGATCTCTTTCTAATATTGTTTTAATTAAACTCAACATTTTTATCTCTTAAAAGAATTTTTAAATTTAAATTTAATATAAAGGCGCAAAAATCCTGATTCTTTGCAAGAAAAAAAATTTAATTACAAATTTCAGGTTTTTTCCGATATTTAATAGGAATGCATTCTAAAATGAGGTTTCTTTTGTGGAAGATTTAAAAAAATACGAATCTCTTCTGGAAGATTTGGGTGAAGAATCCAATCAGTATGATAAGATTATCCGTAAGACTCAGGAATTAAAAAATCAGCCTTATGATGAAGAGATTGAAGCTGAAGATGTCGAAGAAACGCTTCCAAATGAAGAAGAAGAAGAAGAGTTAGAATCACTTTCCTTGGATGAAATCGAGGATGCCGGTTCTTCTTTTTTAGATGCAGAAGAAGAAAATCTGGATGCTCTGGAAGAAGAAGAATCTTTTGAATCATTTGGAGATGAAGGTTATACTATTGATGAAATTGAAAAATTAAAAGATACCCAGAACGATAAAAAAGAAGAAGATGTTGAAGAAGCCGAAGATTTTTATGCTGCGGAAGAATACAGTGACAGCTCAAATGAAAATGAGTTTGAATTTTATTCAGATGCCGATGAAATAAAGGAAGCAGGAAGTTTTGGAAAAGAAAATTTTGTTTATCGCCCGACTTCTGAAGATGAATTGATTGACCGGATTTTTGCTAATCTGGATACCAGGGAATACCGTGAAAAAAGGGAAGAAGGCCTTTTTGAGCCTAAATTTAAAGAAGACGATTTTGTTTATGAAAATGAACACGAAGAAGATGACGAAGTAGGAGAAGAACTTTTTGAAGATCTTTTTAAAGCTCCCAAAGAATTGGAAGAATTGGCAAAAGATATGGAAGAAATAGATCATTTTCAGGACGAAGAGGATGATTTGGATTCTCTTTTAAGTGAATATAAAGACGAATATAATATAGTAGATGAAACGGAAGATGAGGCTGAATCGGTTGAAGAACTGGAAGAAATCGGTGAAGAAGATTTTTCCGGATCCCTTGAAAGCGAAAATGAAGATTTGAATTTTAATGAAGATATTCAGTTTGATACTTTAAATGAAGACAGCCTTCCTGTTTTTGAAAATGAGGATGCGATAGATTTCGGATCTCTGGACAATAAAGATGAAATGAGTTTAGACGGCACGCTGGAAGAAACTCTGCCGTTATTTGAAGATGATTCTCTGAAAGAAGAGCTGCCTCTGGATGAAATAACAGGGGGAGAGCTTCCTCTTGAAGAAAGTCTTACCTTAGGAAATGACGAAGATTTTAATTTTGATTTTCAGGGTGAAAATCTGGAAGACTTGAAAAATGAGGAGCCTGAATTTCATTTTGAAGACGAGCAGCTGGGAGAAGAAAAAATTCCCGATTTTCATGAAGAGAACAACCTGACAGAAGAGCCTCTGATTTCTCTTGAAGAAATTAATCTGGATGAAGAGATTCCGGATGAAGGAGAGCTGATTGATTTTAATGAACAAGATGAAGAAATTAAACCTCTGGAAGAAAAACGGGAAGAAGCAGAAGATATTCATCATGCCGAAGAAATAGAAGAATCTTCAGAGCCTGTTTTCATGTCAAATGACCTTCTTTCTGAAGAAGAAGTGGAAAAGATTGATTATGAAAACTGGGAAAAGGATTTAAAAGAAGCGGATGAAGAAGATATTCATGACCGTATAAAAGATAATCAGAAAAGCAATTCTCAAGAATCTCAGTATCAATTTGAAGAAGATGAAGAAAGCTTTCAGGATGAAGAGATTAATGATTTTAGCGAAAAAGACCTTCAGAGAATTCAGTACAATTTAAATAAGCTTCCTCCTGATTTTGCCATTTATCTTAAAAAACTGCTGATGGATCCAAAAGGGTCAAATCAGATTAAAGGACTGGTTTCTCAGGAACTCATGAAAGAATACCCCAATCTTTTCAGGCTGAAAGCAGTCAGCGGATTTCAAGATGAAGGCGAAAAAGAGGAAAAGAAAAATCTGATGCCTCTTTTGAAAATCTTGAGTTTTTTCTTTATCGGAGCAGTTGTCACTGCCTTACTCTGGTTTATGCTTTTAAAACCTTATTTTGATAATAAAAACCTTTTGGAAGCAGGGCTTGTCGATATTGGAAAGGGAAATTTCGTATCAGGAAACGATAAATTTAATCAGGCAGACCCAAGCCTGAAATGGTACAATGCCTATGCTGAAAAATTTATGGATATGGAGGGAGGTTTTCCTTTTGCTGAAGAGAAATTGATAGGCAAAGAAAATATATTAAATCCAAGCGCGAAAAGGAAGGCTGCGGTTTTTATCGATCCGGAAGACGAAAGAACCCGGCTGAATATAGCTGAGCTTTATCGGATTCAGCGCCGATATGAAAAAGTGCTTGAAGATGATTCTGATCCTCTTCTTCAATACGATGACAGTTTGTTTTATCTCTATCACAAAAATCCTGAAAGGTTTGATTTAGCAGATAAAATCGGACAGGCGTATATTGAATGGGGCAATTATTTAAAAAAAGTCCCCCTGAAAAACGAAAAACTGAAAAAAGCTTATGAAATTTATTTTGATTACTGGCAAAAACATCCTGAAGAAATACCGCCGTTATCCAGAATGCTCTATGTTATGTCAGATATGGGAGAAAATATTGACAAACAGATGGAATATGTAGCCAACAAAGGGCTTCTTTCACAGCTGGATCATAAAGCCTTGTCTCAAATTGCGCTTTATTACATTAAACAAGAAAGATTTAAACCGGTTTATGATATTATTTCCATTTTAAACAGCCAGAATACAGAAGAACCCCTTGCCTATTATATGATGGGGGACTATCATATCAGAGCCGAAGATATGAATCTGGCTTTAACCAGTCTGATCAAGGGATATCATTTCAACGGCGTTTATAAAGATAAAAATAAAACAGAAAGAATCAGAAATATTGACAATACTCTTCAGTCGAAAATAGATTCCAGACAGGGGGAAGTTTATCTTAAACTTGCGAATGAATACAGCGGTGTCAACCAGTTTAACAAAGAAAAAAAAGATAAATTTTTAGAACTGGCGCGCTACCATTTCAACCGGGCAGTCAATAATGATCCGGACAACGGAATGGCTTACTATTATTCAGGGCAGCTTTACTACAGCTACTATACGCTTCATACAGACGGAGAAGATAAACTGAAAGCGTATAAAAAGTCAGAAGATTATTTTGAGCAGGCCTATGAAACCCTGAAGAAAAATAAAGAAGAGATACCGGATGATCTTTACTATAATTTAAATAACACCCGTTATATTATTGCCGGAGAAGAAAAGAATAATAAAATGCGCCAGAATGAACTTTATGACAAAGCTCTCGAAGGGATGCTGGAACTGAGAAGCAATCCGGTTTACCGGATTCATCCGGCTGTGGAATATCTTTTGGGGATGATTTATTATAAAAAAGGATTTTTGGATGAAGCAGAGCAAAAGCTTTATAATGTGACAGAATATTATCAGGAAGAATTGGACGGATTTATCAGAAATCCGAAACCATTATCAGTCAGGCAGAATAAAATATTATATTTAAATGCGATTGTTTATAATAATTTGGGTAATATTTACAATTCGATGGCGATTCGGAATAATGACCAGAATTTTATTCAGAAAGCAAGAATTGATTTTTATAAGGCGATGGAATTGGGAAGCAGGTATAATAATACACATATTCTAGCGCTCTCCAAGCTGAATCTTCAGGATTCAATTTTTCAGGATAATGTGAGGTATATTGAGAATTTTAGAGTGGGGAACCGTGAAACTTATCTTTATGATTTTACGCCGAAATATTTAGGTGAATATGAATGAAAAAATTCTTTTTTTTGATTTTCCTGATAGTGAGCGGAGTGATTGCATTTTTTGGATTGGATCGGAATAAGGATGATTTGATCCTGATAGCTGATTCAAAAATCAGGGGCAGAAACATTATTTTACCCGGAAAATGGTTTTTTTATCCTGAAAGACTGGTGCCCGGTTATTTTAAGCTTCAGGCGCTTCCTAAAAATATGCCTTTTTCCGACAGGCTTTTTCTCCAGCTCCCGAAATCAAAAATGATTGATTTTGCAGATATTTTCAAGGCAAGTGTTTCTTATACCGCTGATTTTAATTGGGATGAAAACACTTATTCCCAGCTTTATCAAAAAGAGCCTTCTGAAATGATCCGTGAATTAAAAGAAAATATTCAAGATTCGTTTTACGAGATTTTTTTTGAAAATTCAGAAAATGAAGTGTTTTCAGAAGCGCAGTTGAAAAATCTTTTGGTAGAACGGGGCGCAAAACTTGGGATCAAATTAAACATCAGCGTTTTATTTTTTCCAGATTGGAAATTGTATAAAGAAAACATTCGTCAGTTTGAAGAGAAAATCAATCTTTCAAATCCTGAAATTTATGGCGAAGTCGTAAAAAATTCAAAAGAAATTCTTTCTGAAAAGACAAAGCAGAAAATATTGAAGGATAAAATTAAATTTTATCAGGATTTGCAGGAAGAAATAAAGTCTTTTACAAACCCCGAGTTATTATTTAAAATAATAGAACTTGGAAAAAAATAAAAATGGAAGAAAAATGAAACTCTGGCAGAAAAGTGAAAATCAGCTTTTAAAAGAAATTGAACGGTTTACAGTCGGGGATGACTATTTAACCGATGCTAAAATTGTGAAACAGGATATCATGGGCTCTATTGCCCACAGCAGAATGCTGGCTGAAATAGGGATTTTAACTTTAGAAGAACAAAAAATACTGGAAAAAGGTCTCCGTAAAATTTATAAGGATTATCAGTCTCAGAATTTTTCTATTTCATATGAAGACGAAGATGTCCATACAAAAGTTGAAAAAATCTTGACTCAAGAATACGGGGATGTGGGCAAAAAGCTTCATACGGCACGCAGCAGGAATGACCAGGTATTGACGGATTTAAGGCTTTTTAGTAAAGAAAAGATATTGGAAACCGCTTTTGAACTTGCAGATACTATTCAGCATCTTATTGATTTTGCTGAAAGATATAAAAAAATTCCTATGTCCGGCTACACTCATATGCAAAGAGCCATGCCTTCCTCTGTCGGTCAGTGGGCGGCTGCTTTTTCAGAAGAATTGACCGATCTTCTTATTTTTGGAGAGAGTATTTATCGTCTCAATGATGCCTGTCCGCTTGGGTCAGGCGCGGGTTTCGGGGTTTCTCTGGAGATAAACAGGGAGATGACTGCAAGAGAGCTGGGGTTTGAAAGGGTGCAGATAAGCCCGATTTACTGCCAGAACTCAAGAGGAAAAATAGAGGCGCAGATTTTAAGCTGGCTCACCGGTATTGGACTGGCAGTCAATAAGATGGCAACAGATCTGGTTCTTTTTTCAACTGCTGAATTTGCTTATTTCAAGCTTTCGGATACGATTACAACCGGTTCCAGTATTATGCCCCAGAAAAAAAATCTGGATGTCATGGAGCTGGTGAGGGGAAAAACTTCTCTTTTAATCGGCAACGAGACTGCGATGAAATCTCTGGTCACAAATCTGATTTCAGGCTACCATAGAGATTTACAGGATACTAAGAAGCTGGTTATCAATAGCTTTGATACTGTTTTGGATTTTTTAGCGATGATCAGGATTACGGTGAAAAATATAGAACCGATTGAAAAAAATCTGGTGTCGGCCATGGACAAAACGGTTTTTGCAACAGATATTGCCTATGACAAAGTCAAGGAAGGAGTTCCTTTCCGTGAAGCTTATCAATATGTCGGAACACATTTGGATGAACTTCCTGAAACAGACCCGATAAAAAATATTGAAGGCAAAAAACACCTTGGGGCAACTGGGAATCTCGGACTTGAACTGATTCAAAAGAGAATGAATGAAAAAAAGAATCAATTTCAGGAATTAATCACTCAATATCAAACTGTTCAAAAAAATTTACTGGGAGGGTAACATGAAAAAAATAATAGCATTCTGGCTGGGGATGATCTTTATTTTTCCAATGAGTTTACAATCAGAGAATGTTCCGAAAGACGCCTATGTGATTCAACCCGGATCTCCTTCCGCAGTGGTCTATCAGCTTTTAAACATTTATAAATATTATAAATTCAGAGATGCCTTGAAAATCACTACGGGAAAAGAACTGGAAACGGTCAAAAAAATCCTGGAAGCAATGGACAATAATTTTGGAAAACCTCCAGTCCCTCTTCAAAAATTTATTTCAACCATCGATGACATGAGGCTGATTGATGAAACGATCAAAGATAATTACTCCAGAGTGGATGTGATTTGGATTTTAAAAGGCGGAAATTCATCCAATTCATCGGCTTTAAAAGTCAATGAAGTGGCATATCTTTTAGAAAAGAAAAACAATGTCTGGCTGATCAGAAGCTCAAAGTTTATCAATCAGCAGGTGTTTATGAATTATTCGGCTCTTCAGGATATTTATCAGAAAGCGGTTCCTTTCGGCAGTAAGGTTTACAAAGATCAAATAAAATAAAGAGAAAATTATGATTCAGGCAAAACAATGGGAAGAATTAATTCATCTGGGGATTGATTTATCTACATACAAGACTCTCAAAAAACTTTTGAAAAAAATTGCTTTAGAAAGCATTAAACTGATGAACTGTCAGGGAGCGAGCATTTATATCAAAAACGGGCATCAGATTGATTTTATGATTACCCAAAATACTGTTTTGGAAAAAAAGTTAGGAAATCTGGAAGATATTTTCAAAATATTTTCCCTTCCTATTTCAAATGAAAGCATTGCAGGGTATGCTGCCTTAAAAAAAGAGACTTTAAATATTCCGGATGTCTATCAAATAAAAAAAGATAACCCGTATCGTTTTTTTAACAATATTGATGTGATTTATCAGTATAAAACAGAGTCGATGCTGACAATGCCGATGCTGGATACAAATCAGAATCTTGTAGGTGTTTTGCAGTTTATCAACAGGCAGAATGACGAAAATGAAATCAAAAGCTTTTCGAAAGGGGATGAGTTTATTGGAAAGTATCTCTCGTCGATTTCGGCGATAGCGATTAAAAATGCCTCTTTTGACCAGCTTTTAAAAGAATCTTATCATGAAACTGTTTACAGGCTGGCAGTAGCATCTGAGTTTAGAGATCTGGAAACCTCGCTTCATATTCAAAGAATAGGAGAATACTCTTCTTTATTGTGGAAAAAAATGGGAAACAGCAGCGAGGACGCTGAAATTATTAAATATGCTTCTCAGATGCACGATATAGGAAAAATCGGGATTCCTGACCGGATTCTTCAAAAACCCGGTCCATTGACAGCAGATGAAAGAAAAATAATGGAAAACCATACCCTGATCGGGGGGAAAATTTTAGAAAACTCTAATTCTTCCCTGATTCATCTTTCTCAGTCAGTGGCTTTGTCCCATCATGAAAAATGGGACGGGACGGGGTATCCCAATAAACTCAAGGGAGAAGAAATCCCCTTGATTGGAAGGGTTGTGGCGCTCACGGATGTTTTTGATGCGCTCTCATCAAAAAGAGTCTATAAACCTGCTTTTGGGATTGATAAGGTGATTAGCATTATCAAGGAAGAAAGGGGAAAGCATTTTGACCCGAAAATTCTTAATTCTTTTTTAGATACTCTTCCTCAAATCCTTGAAATCTATGAAAAATATAAGGAATAGGGGATTTCTAAAAATAACAAAAATTGTCATTCCGATGAGCAAAGCGAAGAGAAATCTTTATTAATATCAATATCTTAAGATTTCTCACTCCGTTCGGAATGACAGAAAATTTATTTTTAGAACCCGCTAATAAGTATTTTTGAAAATACTTCAATTTAACCTCAAGGAATTCGATAATTGAAAGGAAACTCTTGTGTAAGGATCTGGGATGATTTTAAGACGAGTTCCTCTTTCTTTGAAATTTATTGTTTTAAGTATTTTAATTTCAATTGTACTTGGTTTTTTTATCTGGAATTTTTTTTCAGATGTTTTTGATCGGGAAGTGAAAAAAATTCTCAAGGGAAACCTGGAAGACCAGGTGATCCAGATAGAAAATATTTTAAGAAATTATGAATTTAATGTCAATGAATATCATAATTTCAGGAAAAAAATGATTGAAAAAAATCTTTTAAACACAGCTGAAGATTTTTTTATTACAGCCGCTGCTCTTTATGAAGAAGTCAAAAAGAAAAAAATCACAGAAGACAAAGCAAAAGAAGTACTTTTCAGACTTTTGGGCGAAAAAAAGATTGGGAAAAAAGGCTATATTTATATTCTCGATAACCATGGAACGGTTTTATTTCACCCGAAAAAAGAACTGGTAGGCACCAACCAGAATATCAAAGATAAAAAATATGATTTCATCAGGGAACAAATCCGGTATGCTGTGATCAACGGAGATAAGACTTTTATTGAATATGAGTGGAAAAATCCTGATGATGCCAACTGGAGACCAAAAGTTTTGGGTCAGGTCTATTTCAAGCCTTGGAATTGGATTATTTCAGTTTCCGGATATAAAATCGATTTTGACAGTATTATTGATCCATTTTATGAAAAAGCTTTTTTTGAGGAACTGAAAAAACAGATTCTCAATCTTAAAATCGGAAAAAATGGATATCCGATTATTGTATTAAATAAAGAAAGTGTGATTAAAGATATAGAAAATAATGTTATAGATAAGAAAAACAAGGGTCAGATTCTGATTCATCCTGATTTTAATATTCAGGGAAAGTATCTTCAGGAAATTTCTTCTGAATTGCCGGCTCAAGTTTTTCAAAATAATAAAGGGTTTATAACCTATACCGATCAGGGCAAGGAAAAAATAGCAGTCTATAAGACTTATTCTTCGCTCAACTGGGTGTTGATAGCCAGTGTTTCCAGCGATGAATATCTTTATGAAAACAAAATGAATGTTTTAGGAGTGATTTTAAAAATCATTATCTTCTCTCTGGGGATCAATCTGATACTCAATGTGTTGTTTTTCTATTTTAATGTTTCAAGAACCGTTAAAAAAGTCAGGATAAAATTCGACAGTATTGCGAAAGGAGATTTATCCTTCAGTAAAAAAAACCCTTATACTCAAGATAATATCGGAAAAATGATTTTATCCATCAATCTGATGGCCCAAAAACTGGAAACTATTATCGGGTCTATTTTAGAGTCAGCACAAGAGATATCAAAGTCGATTGAAGAGGTTTCCGTAGGAAACATGGAGCTTTCTGAAAGAACTGAAAAACAATCTGTGGCATTGGAAGAATTGTCTTCATCTTTAGAAGAGTTTACTATGAGCGTGAATTCAAATACAAAAAATTCTGAAAAAGCCAATAAACTTTCCCAGGAAGCAAAACTCTCTGCTGAAAATGGAGGCGAGATTATCAGTTCTGCGGTTGACTTGATGAAAGAGATTCAAAAATCATCCAGCGAAATTGAAAATATTATCAATATTATTGAAGAAATCGCTTTTCAAACCAATCTTCTGGCGCTGAATGCTGCCGTAGAAGCCGCAAGAGCGGGGGAATACGGTAAGGGATTTGCAGTGGTTGCCATGGAAATCAGGTCGCTTGCAAAAAACACAAGAGTTTTTTCAAAAAGGGTATATGAATTGATTAAAAAAACCCTTGCGCAGGTGGAGGAAGAAAGCGCTTTGGTTTACCAATCCGGAGAAGCTTTACAGACGATTATTGATATTGTCACTGAAACAACCACTTCGATCTCAGAAGTTTCAGCCGGATCTGAAGAACAAAAAAGGGGAGTAGAGGAGATCAACCGTGCTATTTTACAGCTTCAGGAAATTAATGATCAAAACAGCCAATTGGCGGAGCAAAACTCGGCAAACAGCGAAGAAATGGTTGGAAAAACAGCTATATTAAAACAGGCGGTAAGCTTTTTTCATCTTGAACAAAGTTTGATTAAAAAGAAAGAAACGAATCGGACAACAGAAAAAATTCAGGAAGACAGGCTTTTAAAAAATGTGAAAGTAGATAAAATTATTGACATAGATAAAAAAATAGAAATCAATGAAAATGAATTTGAAGAATTCTAAAAAATTGATAAAAAAAGTTATTTTTAAATAAACGGATAAAAAAGTATTCAAAGGAGTCTGTAATGAAACTCATAAATAATATGAAAATAAAAAATCGGCTGTTAAGCAGTTTTGGAATTATGATTCTGCTTACCTTGGTAATCAGTTTTTTTACATACAAAGGTTTTACAGATCTGACAGGGAAAATGGAAAAAACCTATATTTATAATATTGATCCGATGGATCATGTGGTAGATATTATTTCCGCATATCAGAAAATGAGAGTCGATATCACGAAGCTTTTTCTTGCGAAAACGGAAAAAGAAAAAAAAGGGTTTCTGGATACGATCAAAGAACATGAAAAAGATCTAGATGAAAGCATTGAGAGTTTGGATAAGAAAATTGAAGCTAAGGAAATACGGGTGGTTTATGAGGATCTGAAAGTGAATTATGAGAAATATAAAACAATCCGGGATGAAATCATCAATAAAATAGTCGCAAATGACTCTAATACTGCCTATGAGCTTTTGGAAGGGAAGGGAAAAGAGGTAGCGGGTGAAATGGATCATTCGATTCATGCTTTAAGCGAAAGTAAGGCAAAACAGGCGGAAGAAAGCTATAAAGAAGATATAAACAGCTCTAAAATCATTATTATTTTTCTGATGAGCATTGCCGGGATTGTTGTACTGTTTGGAATTATAATGAGCATTATGATTGCGAACGGAATCAGCCGGCCTCTTCAATTTCTAGTTGAAAAGTTTAAATCAGGGGCAGAGGGAAATCTGACGGTCAGAATCGGAACTTATAATGAAAGTGAAATCGGGATTTTAGGGCGATATTTTGACCAGTTTATGGAAAGCATTACAAAAGTGGTGAGAAAAATCATCGACAGCAATAAAAACATGATGCTGGGCACAAGTGAAATCGCAAAAGGAAATCAGGAACTGGCTTCCAGAGTGGATGCTCAGTCGGCTTCTTTAGAAGAAACTGCCTCTTCTATTGAAGAAATGAGCGCAAATATTAAAAATATCGCTGAAGTCAGCCGTCTGACCCAGAAGGTGGGGGGAGATGCGCAAAGATTTGCCGTGGAAGGTGAAGAAGTGGTGAAATCCATGGTGCAGGCTATTCAGGAAGTCAGCCAGCAGGCAGGAAAAATTAAGGAAATTGTTAAAATTATTGACAGTATTGCTTTTCAGACAAATATTCTGGCGCTGAATGCCGCAGTAGAAGCTGCCAGAGCAAAAGAGCACGGCAAGGGGTTTGCTGTGGTTGCCAATGAAGTGAGAACTCTGGCTCAAAAATCAGCGGAAAATGCAAAAGAGATTTCGGAAGTAATTGAAAATATAGTGAATAGAATAGAAATTGGAAATCAATACAGCTCAGAATCACAGAGCAAATTTCTTGAAATCAAGGAAAAAATCGAACAGGTCAATCACTCGATCAATGAAGTTTCTTCTGCAATGGGTGAACAGGCAAACGGAGTGGATCAGATTAATTCCGCGGTCGGTCATCTGGATGAGATTACTCAAAATAACGCCTCAATGGTTGAAGAGCTGGCAGCCTCAACTGAAGAACTGGAAAGCCAGGCAAAAGAAGTGATTCAAGAGGTCAGTTTCTTTAAAGTGGATCAGAACAGTCAATATGAAAGCAGTTATTCCGGGGAAAAAACAACTGTAAAAAAAATTGAAAAAACAAGACAACCAGTCAGAAATATACCGGAACGGAAAAAAACTTTTGAAAAAAAGGTGGATTATAAAGAAAAAAAAGATGACTCGTTTAAGTTTAAAACTAAATCGAATCAACAGCCGGCTGTTGAAAAAAACAATTCTTTTAAAGATGATGGTTTTATTGAGTTTTAGAAAACAAGAAGAATTCAGCTCAACAATCGTTTAAGAATGGCAGTGTGAATATATTATTTTGAAAGATTTGATTTATAATGAACCGATTACCCCCTGTCATTCCGGTTTTTGCCTGCAAAAGACCGGAATCTCTATTTTCAATAGATTCCCGCTCCTGAATAAACATGAAGGGCGGGAAAGACAGTAGGGGGGCATTTATTGAATTTTCTTGTAAGCGTACTCATAATTGGTACAGTTAAAATTTTCCGGCAGCATCATTTCTTTGCCGCTGCAATTCATAAGATAATATTTTACTTTTCCTTCATCCACAGGAAGTCTTTTAAGGGTCACGAGGTGGACTGAGTCTTGGGAATAAGGAATATAAGCGTTTTGGTAAGCGGTTTCTTCTTCTTTGGTTTGAGGATTGTCAATATAGATGGAAGGTCTTGCTTTTCTTGACTCAGGAAAAAGTTCTACAGAGTCTGCCTGATATCCTACTTTCCCAGTGTATAAATCAGTAATGCCCGAATTGAAATTGTAATAGTATTCTTCATATCCCATGTTTTTTAAAATAAGCATTCGAATCATTTCTGTATCGTCTTTTGAACGGTAATAATAGGTGCCGGAAAGTTTTTTTGCCATTTCATCCGCACTGGCAACCGGGTTATCTGCGATAAATCCTCCGAAAAGGTAGCCTGTTTTTCCTTTAAAATCAATTTTAAGCCAGTTTCCTGTTTTTCCATTGATTGTTTCAGTTGCTTTTGTTGTTTCAAGAACAATCACTTTTTCTCCCAGAAAAACTTCGCCGAGTTTTTCAGACTTTGCATTGGCCTCGGATCTGACAAAGAGTTTAGATACGGTAACATATCCCGCTTTTCCTTGAGCAGCAGAAGAATTGGACTGTTGGGAATCATTTTTTCCGCAAAATACGAGAGCAGTCAATAACAATGGCATGAATAGAATGAATTTCTTCATAATTTACTCCTCAATTTTTAAAATTGTTTTTCTAAAGTTTAATTTAACAAAAAATAAGATTAAAAAAAAATAAATATACACAACTAAATGTAAAAATGCAAACCTGTCACTGAGGTTTTTGCTTGCAAAAGACCGAAATTTGAAGTTCAATAGATTCCCGCCTTCGCGGGAATGACAGCAAGGGGGTAGTTCTTTGCAATTTAAAATCATTTCAGTATAGTTTAGCTATTGTATTTTTTTTGCTCTATCTTTAATTTTTGAAAGTTCTAAATCGGTTTCACTCACTAAATCATCTATAATGGCTTGTACCGGCTTGATATCGTGAATAATTCCCACACAGTTTCCAGCCATTAAAGAACCGTATTCCAGATCCCCTTCTTTCACAGCTTTTCGTAAAGCCCCGATCCAAAACTTTTCAATTTCATCCGTCGCTTCTTTTCTGGTAATTTCTTCTTTTTCCAGTTTCTGAACCAATTCAATCTGTGTTTTAGTGAATTCCTCGAATCCTTTATTTTTAATGGTTCTTACAGGTACCACTCCCAGTCTTCTATCGATTCCGAAAGAGACAATCGCGTCTTTTGAATCAGATTTTAAAAAATACTGTTTTGTTTTTTCATGAATATTGGCTTCAGGCGACAGCATAAAACGGGTGCCAAGCTGAATTCCGCTGGCTCCCATCAAAGCAAGATAAGCGGTTATTTTACCGGTGGCAATTCCTCCAGCCACAAAAACCGGAACTTCTTGAATATTAAAAAGAATTTCCTGAAGTAAAACGAGGGTGGAAACCGAGCCCACATGACCGCCTGCTTCATGCCCCTCAATAATCAAAGCATCGACACCGTCATTGATCAGTTTTTGTGCTGCTTTCAGGTTGGGGGCAAATGTCATGACTTTTACGCCCTTCTTTTTTGCCTGCTCAATGCTTTTTGCCATTGGGATTCTTCCTGCAAAAACAACATGGGAAGGGGAGGCTTCCAAAACACTGTCTAATTGTTCTTGAAAAATAGGTGAAATGGTAATCAGATTCATTCCAAATGGTTTATTGGTTTTTTTTCTGATTTCATCCATCTGAACTACTAAGTCTTTTCCCGAAATATGGGCAGAGGCAAAAACTCCAAACCCGCCTGCATTGGAAACGGCTGATACTAAATCACTATCACTGATCCAGCTCATCGCTCCGCAGATAATCGGGTAACGGGTGCCTAAAAAATCAGTTCCTCTCCGGCATAAATTTTCGAATTTCATAAACGGCTCCTTTGGAATAAAATATGAAAGAAGGTTATTTTAATTTGGAAATTGAATAAAGGAGCGGTAGATCTCAATCTACTGCTCCTTTTTTTATGAAAAAATAGTTTCTTACAGAAGTTCCGCTATCTGCACAGCGTTTAAAGCGGCCCCTTTTAAAAGCTGATCGCCCACTGCCCAAAGACAAATTCCATTATCGCTGGAAAGGTCTTCTCTGATTCTTCCGACTGCTACATCGTATTTTTCAGAAGTGTAAAGCGGCATTGGGTAGATTTTATTGGAAGGGTCATCTTGTAAAACCACTCCCGGAGCGTTTTTAAGAGCGTTTCTGATTTCATTTACCGAAAGTTTTTTCTCGGTTTCAATCATAATGGATTCAGAATGGCTTCTTAAAACAGGAACCCGGATTGTGGTCGCTGAAATTCTGATTGCCGGATCATGAAGGATTTTCATGGTTTCTTTTACCATTTTCATCTCTTCTTTTGTGTATCCGTTGTCTGTAAATACATCGATATGAGGGATCAGGTTGAAGGCTATCTGATAGGCAAATTTGTCCACTGCCACAGGAGTCCCGTTTAAAACAGACTTGGTTTGCTCAATACATTCTTCCATCGCCGCAGCCCCAGCCCCTGAAACTGCCTGATAGGTAGATACCACAATCCGTTTGATTTTGGAGAGTTTATAAATCGGATTTAAGGCTACCACCATGATAATAGTAGAACAGTTTGGATTGGCAATAATTCCCTTATGTTTTTTAATATCTTCAGGATTGACCTCAGGCACAACGAGAGGCACACTGTCATCCATTCTGAAAGCGCTTGAATTATCCACCACTACTGCGCCTTTTTCAGCTGCGATCGGGCAGAACTCTTTCGAGATGCTTCCGCCGGCTGAAAAGAGAGCTATGTCAATATTTTTAAAAGAGTCTTTGGTCAGTTCTTCTATCTTTACATCGGTTCCTTTAAACTGCATTGTTTTTCCGGCAGAGCGGCTGGAAGCCAGAAGCCTGATTTCATCGACTGGAAAATTTCTTTTCTCGAGGGTTTTCAGCATTTCGACGCCCACAGCGCCCGAAGCACCCACAACTGCTACTCTTTTACCCATAAGAGACACCTCTTTTATAAATTGATGCCCATAAATTTAGCTCTTTTTTTTGAAGTTTCCAAAGAAAGGCAAAAAGCGGCTTATAAATTCTTTTGTTTCTCCAAAAAATAATCGATAGACTGATAATTGGAATACCCCAGCATTTTTGCGGCTTTTGATTTGACATTGCCTGAAAGGTCAAACGCTTTTTGGATCATTTCTTTTTTGATATGATCCAGATATTCTTCCAAATCAAAGCAGGTGTCAGAAGATAAAACAGGGAGCTCTTGAGATAAGTGTTTTTCAGGAATAATAATAAGATGTTTTTGAATGAGTTTTTCATCGATCCATTCTTTTTGTTCCCAGAGGCAAATCCTTTTGATTGTGTTGTATAATTCACGGATATTGCCTTTCCATTCATGGGTTTCTAAAAAACTGATGCCTTTTTCTGAGATTTTTTTTGGATAATAGGGAATCCGATCTGTAAAACTGCTCAATTCTTGATTAATTTTTTTAAGAAAAAAATTTGCAATAAGTTTAATATCTTCTTTCCTTTCTGAAAGCGGCGGAATCTGAATTACGGCCACTGCCAGACGGTAAAACAAATCCTGTCTGAAAGAGCCTTCTGAAACCATTTCCAATAGATTTTTATGAGTAGCGGCAATGATTCGGACATCGGAATAAATCGTTTTGCCGTCTCCCAGTCTTTTAAATTCTTTTTCCTGAAGAAACCGTAAAAGCTTTACCTGAACACTGAGGGGAAGATCACCGATTTCGTCTAAAAAGAGAGTGCCGCCGTCCGCTTTTTTAAGAATCCCGGTTCCTTCGTTTTTAGCATCTGTATAAGCTCCTTTAGACCATCCGAATAAAGTCGATTCAATCAGGCTTTCAGGCATAGCTCCGCAATTAAAAACTTCAAAAGGATTTGATTTTCTTTTAGATGATGATAATAGTGCTCTGGCGGCCAGTTCTTTCCCGCTTCCGCTTTCTCCCAGAAGAAGAACGGGAACATCACGGACACCTGCCAAAAAAATTAAATCCAGTGTTTCTTTCATTTTTTTTGACTGGTGAATCACCGCCTGAAATTCGGGAATGGATTCCCAATTTTTTTGAAGCGTCTGATCAGGATGCTCAAACCATTGCTGAATAATTTCAAGTTCGATCCGGAAGGGAAAATCAATTTCCCTGACTCTTTCTTCTCCCGTTTGTTTCTCTATCCATGACTGATAGAGAGTAGCAGGATACTTTGTTTTTCCTAAAAGAAGAAAAACAGAGTTCATCTGACTGGTGCCGGGGCTGGTATGAAAATGCCATTGAACAGGCGTAGATTCTTTTTCGAGAATTTTTTCTATAAGACCTGTGACAATCAGATAAATCGATTTATAGTCCGTGGGATTATCTAAAACAACAGGACAGAGAATAAATTTGGATAATGACAAGCTTTTAATTTTTTTTGAAAAAGTCTGATTTATTTCTTGAGAATAGGCAGAGAGAAGATAAACTTCATCAAACAGATGCGAAGAAAGAACCGCTGCCACCGGGCCGCTTTTGGTTTCAATGTCTTGGGTGCCTACCCAGCTGACAAGAATTTTTTTCATGAAATTTTCCTGATAGAGCTGCGCTTCGCTATGGTTCCAAATCCTCTGGATACGCTTTTTCCAAGCCCTATCCAGTCCGGGAGCAAAATATTTGCGGCAAACTCACCTTCAAATCCGTTGAATTTCTCGTTTTAAAACGGACAATTTTTGATTCTTTCATGAAAAAATCAGCTTGAATTTTATCTTTGACCCAGATCCCGACACCTTTTAGAAAAGAAAGAATATTACCGACCAAAATCCGGTCTAAAATTTCCTTTTTTTCCTGAATCGACTGAGCATTTTGAAATAAGCGGTAATTTTTTTCATTGAGTGAAAAATAAGGTGAAACAAAACGGAAAATTTGAAAACTGTTGGTTGTTTTTATTTCAATTTCTTTTTCTTCCATTTGAATTTTTTTTACCAATACAGTTTTATCTTTTAATATCAATTCATTGATCTTGGAAGCTTGCTCTTTAAGGGCATCTGCCCCTTCATTAATACCGATGAGAGAGATAGTGCGGTCAATCGATTTATACTGAATCAAGGGGTAGCGGTAAGCAAGTTTGTCTTCTGTGTGATTATGAAAGAGTTCGTTGTCTTTTAATAAGTTTCCAATAAAACCTCTAACCTGAGAAATTTCATTATTATAAACAGGAGTATCGGATATAAAATCAGTTTTTAAAATTTTCATTTCTTCACCTCAGTTTTCTCTATCAAAAAAAATGCCAAAAGGAATTTATTTTCAGATTGCTCCTGAAAAAAGAGTTAAGGGGAGTTCTAAAAATAGAGAAAATCGTCATTTCGATGAGTAAAGCGAAGAGAAATCTTTTCAATACCAATGTTTTAAGATTTCTCACTTTGTTCGAAATGACAGAAAAATTTAATTTTTAGAACCCGCCTTAAGATTAAAAATATAAAATTTTCAATCAATGAATCATTTTTTTTATTCCTGACTCAAAGCTTGGTTTACTTGTTTAATGCTTAATCCAGTGCCCTGAGATATTTGTTCGATGGATAATCCCATGCGGTAAAAGTTTTTAGCTATTTCGATTTTACCTTCCAGTTTCCCTTCCAGCTTTCCTTCCAGCTTTCCTTCCAGCTTTCCTCTTTTTTCCCATTTTTTTTCCATTTTTTTTAAAGTTGATGTAAACATGGTATATACCTCTTCTTGTGTGCTGTTTAGTAATACTTCACTTTCAGGCAGTACTTGATCGTCCACCAGTCTTTGAAGCCAGTTTTGAAATGCTTTTTTTAAATCAGGGTCTATTTCCTGCACAATAATTTCAGCTATCTTTTTAAAGTACGGCTCCATTTCTTCTTCTTCGAGTTTTTCGATCAGAAAAATTGAGGAAAGCGTATTGCGGATTTTGAGTAAAGAGTCTTTTTTAAACTCATTAATGATGATTTTAAAGTATTTAAGAGATGGGATATAGGGTATTAGCTTAGGGTCATTGGGGATTTCAATTTTATCTTTGACATTATCAGGTACATTCCAAGGTTTATCGCCATTGTAAATCACGACAGGAAAAACAATAGGGTAGCGGTCTTTTTTTTCTTTTTTGATCATGGATTCGTAAAAATCATTGACATAAGACTGAATACGAAAAGGCATAGTAGAGTCAACGGAGGATTGAAACTCAAGTAAAAGATAAAGATAAGCAGTTTGTCCTTGAAAAAAGAGTTTGTAAATGACATCGGATTCTTTTTTACGGTAGTTTCTACGGACAAAAGAAGCATTGACTTTCTCAAGTTTATGGTAGTCGATCCACTTCACCCAGTCCATGGGAATAAAATTTTCTAAAAGCTGTCGTATCATGCCCGGGTAGTCAAAAAGGAGTTTATAGGCAGCGTCGCTGTTTTTTTTATTTTCCATAAACTAAAATTTAATGAAAAAATTAGAAGGTATCAAGAATATCTTACTATTCAGCCACAATCCTTGTTATAATGGAATGTGCTATCAAGGGACAAGGGTCAGGATACAAGATGCAAGGTAAAAAGAGTAGAGAAGAAGATAGTTTTGTTTTCTTGTGTTGATATGCAAAAGGATATGAACGAGGTGAAGAAGAATAAATTATTTCTTTCTTTTCTTCCCTTGCGACTTAAATCTTGCAACTTGTACTCTCAATCCTTGTTATAATGGAATGTGCGTTAGCATACCGCTTTAGCTCTATGTCTATAAATATAATCACAATAGAGTA
>MIAO01000026.1 GCA_001829155.1 Spirochaetes bacterium GWB1_36_13
CCATGAATTTTTTATATAATTCTTTATTAAACACTTAGAATATTTAGTGTTGAAGTTGGGTTAAATGGAATCTTAGGATTGACTGAAATCCTCTCACTTTCTGAAAAAGATCCGGAAAGAAAAAAAATGTTCGACCTGTCGATTCGTTCAGCAGATTTATTATTAGAAATTATTAATAATATTCTGGATCTTTCAAAAATAGAGCAAGAATTTTTTGAATTAAATCTTGAAGAATTCCTGATCAGCGAAATATGTCTGGATATTTCTAATATTTTTAACAATTATTCATCCTCTTCTATTCATTATAGCTGCAATATCGAGAATGATTTTGATTTTCCCATGAAGGAAGATAAGCTTAGAATCAAACAGATTCTTATTAATCTTCTTTGGGAATGCTTTTAAGTTCACAGAAAAAGGGTCAGTAGTCCTTTTTATTAAAAAAGAAATACAAGAGAAAGAATGGATTTTGTTTTCTGTGAGAGACACAGGAAGCGGTATTGAGAGAGAGTATCAAAAAAAAATGTTTGAAAAGTTTTCTCAGGAAAACATGTCCTACAATAAAAAATACGGCGGTGCAGGGCTGGGGCTAGCGATTGTAAAAGAGCTTGTTGCTCTTATGAATGGAACAATTTTTATAGAAAGCGAACCAGGGAAATGAACAAAAAAAGATGTCCGTATTCCTATTCAATAAGGAGCATTTATGAGAGAGAAATTGTCTTCAAAAATAAAAATATTGGAATCTTATCATACAATTAGGTCTGATTTAATCAAGAGATTTGTAGAAACAGTTGAAAAATTAGATAAATGGGAGCTTTTCAGAATTAATCCTTTTGTATTTGCGGAAAAATATGGATTTTCTGAACAGGAGGCAGTCGAGCTTTTTATCTATTCAGCCAGAAGCGGAATTTTTGATTTTTCCTGGAATTTTATCTGCCCTCACTGCGGGGCGATTTTAACTGCAGAAAGTTCTTTAAACAGCTTTCAAATAAAAAATAACCGATGCTATTTATGTAAAGTAAATATCCCAGTAGAACTGGATGATTATGTCGAGGTAAGTTTTACCATTAACCCGGATATTAAAAAACTGGTTTTGAGAAGCGAGACAAGAAGAGAAGATTTTTTTAAATATTATTTTTCCGCTAATTTTATCAGAAGCCAGGATTTTAGAGAATATTCAGCAGAGGTGTTCAGAAGATTCGATATCGTTTTAAGTGAAAAATCCAAAACACTATCTTTTGAGGCAGAAAAAGGAAAAATTTATCGTCTTTATCTTATCAATCTTAATGCGATTATTTATTTTGAAACCGATCAGGAAGAAAACAAAAGAAAACAAACCATAGAACTGATAGTGGATCAAAAAATGATTCAGGAACAACATTTAGCCATTCATTCTGGAAAAGTAAGTATTCAGATTTTCAACCATATGAATGAAAGTATAGGGATGACTTTTTTAAATACAGATGAGAATGAAATGAATCAAGTGGTAATGGCGAATAAAAGTCATTTGAAAAAATTTCTGACTGGAAAAATGCTTTTGAATAATCAGATTTTTCGAAATATTTTTAAAATTCAGAATCTGGATTCAAATTTAAGACTCAAAGTCAGAAGCCTGACTCTGCTATTCACTGATTTAAAAGATTCGACCGCTCTCTATGATAAAATTGGAGATATGGCAGCCTATAAACTCATTCAGGAGCATTTTAAAATATTGACAGAAATCGTGAAAAAAAATTCAGGAGCCGTGATTAAAACAATGGGGGATGCTGTTATGGCGTCTTTCTCAGAACCTTTTGACGGAATAAAAGCGGCTGTAGATATGATTCAGACATTAAAACTTTCAGATGGAGATGGAAAAATCAGGCTTGGTTTAAAAATCGGTCTTCATGAAGGTCATGCGCTGGCGATTCATGCCAACGAAAAACTCGATTATTTCGGGCAGACAGTAAATATTGCGGCCAGACTTCAGGGGCTGTCGGATACAAATCAGATCTGGATTTCAGACTCGATTATGCAGGATTCAAAAGTTGAAACTTTTTTACAGGAAAATCAATACTCTCTTGAAAAACATCAGGTTGCCTTAAAAGGGATAGGAAGTGAGGTAAAAGCTTATAAATGTTATATAAAACAATTATAAAAAATGAATCAGTTTTATTAAATTCAATCTATCTTATATTTAAGGAAAGTAAAATGGGTAAAAAAATATTTATTATTATTTTATTTTTATTGTTTTCAACAATAACAGGTTGTAAAGATGATCAGGATAAAAATCAAATTGTGAAACCTACTGCTATGAATTCGCTTTATTTAAGCCTGATTCAAAGACATGAGTCTCAATTGAAAGATTCAAGTCAGTTGATTGTTGTAAAAAATAACGAAGCCTCTTTAATCATAACGGAAATGGATGTTTTGGAAAAAAAAGACGGAAATTGGGTTTTTCTGTTTGAGAAAATCCCTTCCGGAATCGGTAAGAAAGGCTTTGCCATGATCGATGAAAAGAAGGAAGGAGATAAAAAAACTCCATCTGGCATTTATCCTCTTTCACTGGTTTTTGGTTATGATGAAAAAACTGAGACTAAAATGCCATATCGCCAAGCAACTGAAAATGATTTCTGGGTGGATGATGTCGATTCTGAGTTTTATAACCAATGGGTCAGGGGAGTCCCGGATGCAAAATCTTATGAAAAGATGAAGCGAAATGACCATCAGTATAAATACGGGATTGTAGTTCAATATAATGAAAATCCGGTTGTGAAAGGGAAGGGAAGCGCTATTTTCATGCATATCTGGAGAGAACAGGGCGCTGGTTCTGCCGGCTGCATTACTATGAATGAAGAAACCATTTTAAAAATTATCCGGTGGCTTGATCCTGCAAAAAAACCGCATATTATCTTAGGAACCGAAGAAATATTAAAGAATCTGTAAGGAGATTTTATGAAAAAGTTTTTGTTTTTTTTATGGATGACATTGTTTTCATCTCAGATTATTTTCGGGGCTGAGTATAAGACTTCTGCCTCTTCAGTTCTTGACAATGCCAAACGCTATTCCCATGAAAATATAATTGACGGGAATATTTCCACCTGCTGGTCAGAGGGAGGAAAGGGAATCGGAAAAGGAGAATGGGTGCAAATCGATTTTGGAATTGAAAAAGATCTCTATTATCTTGGAATTATTCCCGGTTATTCAAAATACAACGACAAGGTCGGGGAAGTCTGGTTTAAAAATCCTCGGTTAAAAAAAGCAAAACTTGAGTTTTCAGATCATTCTATTCTTGAAGTTGAATTTGTGGATAAACAGCAGATGCAGTTTTTTGAAATCAATAAAAAGACCCGGTTTGTAAAACTGATTATTGAAGATGTTTACCCTACCTTGAAATGGGAAGACACCAGTATTTCTGAAATTCTTCCTGTTTTTGAAAATATTAAGGAGATGCAAGCGGAGCTGAATTTTAATTATCAGATGATATCTGATAAAACGAACGAATTTTACGCTTTATTAAAAATTCAGGCTCCCTATGAAGAAAATCAAGACAGGGATCCGGTTAATATTTCTCTTGTGATTGACCGCTCAGGTTCTATGCAGGATGGAGATAAGATGAAATTCGCAAGAGAAGCTGCAAAACTGATTGTAGGTGCTTTAGGCGGAAAAGATATTCTTTCTATTGTGGGCTATGATGATAAAATCGACACGATCTTAAATCCGATAGAAGTGTCCAATAATAATAAAAATGAAATTATCAAAAAGATTGATGAACTTTATCCCAGAAACAGCACCAATATTATGGGCGGAATTATTCGTGCCGTCGAGCTGATTAAGCAAAAACAGGGATCCGGAAAAAAAATCTCTAAATTTATTTTACTTCTCTCAGACGGGCTGGCCAATGAAGGAATTACGAATCCTGATGAGATGAAAAAAATAGTTCTTGAAAATAAAGAGCAAGATGATATTTCAGTTTCTACATTCGGACTGGGCACTGATTACAGTGAAGATGTGCTTTTATCTCTGGCTGAAGCAAGTCTTGGAAAATACTATTTTATCAAAAATCCGAGAGAAATATTTATGTATTTTCACAAAGAACTGACTAATATTTTAAAATCTGTCGCCTCAGATATAAAAGTAGTGGTTGAAGAGGAAGAAAACTGTAAAATCAGCAGTGTTTACGGATATCAGATGAAAAACAAACAGTTTGAAATGCCCGTAATCAGCCAGGGACAGCAGAAACTGGTTCTTTTTCAAGTGAAGAAAACAGGAAACGGATCTATGAGTATTAAGGGAAAAATCAAGTTTTACAATCCGATCAGCAAGCAAAACGAAGAACTCTCTTATTCTGCTTTCATCCAGCCTGAAAAAGGCAATCAGGATATTTTAAATACCATGATTCAGCCAGAGGTTTTAAGAATTCTATCAGCCAATAATCTGGTGGTTACAATCAAAGATTACTCGGAAGGAAAGGAAAAGAAAGCAATCGAGAGACTGGAGCAGCATATCAAGAAACTGGTAAATGAAAATAAATACTTAAAAAGCAGTGTGTTGGCGCAGGAGATAGAAATTTTGAAATCAATTTTGGAAGACATGAAAAAAAGCGGGGGTGATTCGGGTGTTTTAATCAAGCAGACAAAAAAACATGCCAATGATGTTTTAAAAAGCGAGTGAAAAATGAAAAAATACTTTGTTTTATTTCTGATTTCTGCTTCATTCCTTTATGCTCTAAAAAATCAGACTGGTTTTGAGGCAAGAATGAAACAGATGGGATTAGTGAATATTCAGAATCTTTCACAGAGTATTTTGGTTGATTTAAAGTATTCATCAGAAGATAATTTTATGAAAAAAGATGTGTATGGAGACTTAAACAGCTGCTTTTTACAAAAAGAAGCGGCAGATATGCTTCTGAACGCTGAAAAAAATCTGAAAAAGCAGAATAAAAACTACTTGTTTTTAGTTTATGACTGCGCAAGACCCAGGAGTGTGCAGGAAATTATGTGGGAGATTGTAAAAGATACGCCTGAAAAAATTTATGTCGCCAATCCGAAATCAGGCTCTATTCATAACTACGGATCAGCAGTAGATCTGACCGTTGTGGATGAAAAGGGAGTCCCTCTGGATATGGGAACCCCTTATGACTTTTTTGGAGATCTGGCTCAGCCGAAATATGAAAATAAATTTTTAAAAGAAGGAAAGCTGACTCAAAAACAGATAGAAAATCGGAAAATATTAAGAAAATCAATGGAAAATGCCGGTTTTAAAAATATTTCAAATGAGTGGTGGCACTTTGATGCTTTTCCAAGGGCAATTACGAAAAAAAGATTTAAAATTATCGAATAATATCAATTTACGCATTATTAAGAAATCTTTGATGATGAATTTTTATCAAAGATTTCTTGTTTTCATTCTTCAGACTAATAATCAGAATGTTATTTTTTTAAATAGTCAACCCTGAAAAAGTAAAAAAATCCTTTACAGTAAAGAATAAATCATAAAAAAGAAGCGGAAAATTTGCAAGAT
>MIAO01000027.1 GCA_001829155.1 Spirochaetes bacterium GWB1_36_13
AAATCGCTGAACCATTCCCTCATAAAAAAAGAAAGGAAATAAATATACTTTTCTAGAAAGAGAAATCCATTCCAACATCTTGATTTTATTTTTTTTTCTCGAATAATTGTATGCGATTTCAAGCAAATCCATTGATTTTTGAGCATGATATATTTTTAACCTTTTTTTATCAATCTTAAGATGATTTTCATTCATAAAATCGTCCATCAATTGAAAATAAAGCTGAATATTTTCCCGATCAGGAGAGCGATATTTAAAAGAATCTTGATCATCATGAATGCGATAGTTTAAAAGCGTGTCATCAATCATTGCCAAATCATATCCTGCTTTTAAAAGAGTAAGCCAGAAATCCAAATCAGTTGCCTGTTTGTATTTTTCACGAAATCCTCCCAATTTTTGGTAGATAGATTTTTTTCCCATAAAACTGGGACAGGGAAGAAAGCTGTTATGATTGAGCAAAAGAGGAAAAATAGTTTCAAGGTTTCCAAAGAAAAAATTTTCTTTTTTAGTTAAATTTTTAAGAAACGAATAATCCACTTTTGGGAGTTCTTTTGCTGTATCTGAAAAACGGCGGAGTTTTGAAAATACCCCGGCAATATTTTTGTTGTTTGCTAATACGAATAATTCTTTTTCTATCATACTTGGTTCATAGAGATCATCGGAGTGGTAGATCGTAACAAATTCTGATCTTGCGTGAGCAACCAGTTTGTTAAAATTTGCAATGCCGCCGATATTAGTTTTATTTTGATAATAGACAATTCTTTGGTCTTTTTTCATTAAATCTTTTACTCTATTCTCAGTATCATCTGTGGAAGCGTTATCTCCCACAATAATCTCAATATTCTGGTAAGTCTGGTTCATAATGCTTCTCAGAGTTTTTTCAATATATTTTCCCGTATTGTAGGTAGGAACACAGACTGAAACGAGAGGATTTTTTTCAATATTCATAAAAGACCTTTTTTGTATTTTTAATCGAACAATGTTTCACCAGATTGCAGCAAAATATAATTGCATAATTTTTTTGAAATAAATATATCAGATTTGTAAATTTTTAATACAAATGGATATAAACTGGTAATAATCTTCTTTTCTTTAGCTTCAAATAAAAGACCTAAAGACCCAATTGTTTTTATTTCATTAAGATGTGCTATTTTTCTGGCTCTTTTATCATCTATTAATAATAAATCTGCTTTCAATTCTTTATATAATAAAATAGCTTCAAGTTCTCCCTTTCCTAAGGAATAATCGTTTATAAAAAGAGAATGAGCATGAACTACTTTATCTTTAAAAAGATGAATAAATAATTCAGAATATTTTTTTTCCTTATATGTAATTTCTTGATAAACAGCTTCAGGAATAATTATCTCACTATAAAGCTCTTCTAAAATAAATAACCCATCGCATACTGCTAAAGCAATTAAAGGGGAAGAATCGGCAATTAAAATCACTTTAATCTCTTTCTAATTTCAACTAATTCTTCATTAATTTCTTCTTCGCTATAATCGATGACTGGTATTTGATTTATTTTACATTCGTAAATAAAACTGTAAATATCTATTTCTGACAATTCAGCGGCTTTTGAAAGAGAAATCTTTTCCTGCAGATACAACATTATTGCAATCGATTTCTTGATCTCTTTCTCCATATTTTGATGATTGAAAAAAAGTTTTAAGCTATCCGGTAAATGTATTGTCAGATTCATTATTCCCCCATTTTTATTTCTTATAAATTAAATATAATTTTTTCTTTTAAAATTTCTAAAAGGTTATTTTTTTATTTTCTCAAAGAAAATAGATATTTTTTTTAAGTTTAATTTATTTAAAATAAGTATAATATTTTCAATTAAAAAATATTTTGTTTCTTTAGGAATAATTTTATAAGAAAAAATAAGATAAATCAGGATAATGATTGCCCCAAAAACAATTCTTAAATAAAGAAAATTGACAGATAGTTGTATCCATAAACTCAAAAAAAGTAAAGGAAGGATCAGAATAAGAAAGTGTTTAAAAATAAAAGAAAAATTACAATTTATTTTATTTTTCATTTTTTTTTGAATTAATAATGGGAAAAGCCATGCAGTGGTTAAAAGAGAACCTAAAAAAGTTCCCATTGCAACTCCTCCTAAATGAAAAAAACGCAGTAAAAAAATAGAAAGTCCAATATTTAATAAAGATTCTGCCCAGCTAATAATTGGAATATTATTCAAATAATTCATAGATGTCAGAAGCATACTGTTTAAATTGATAACAATCATTAAATAAGAGTACCCTCCAAGAAAAAAACAGACCATTAGCCCGGCATATCCTTGATTACCAATCCATAAATAAATAAAATCTTTTGCAAATAAAATCCCTCCAAGCCATGTTAGTCCTCCAAAAAAAGCTACAATCACCAAAAAATGATTAAAAACTTTATCGAGCCATTCCCAATTTTTATTTGCAATTTCTTTTCCAATGATAGGATTAATTGCAGTATTAATAATAATCAACAAAGTAAAAATTAAATTATAAAATTTATAGGTTAAGGAATAAGGGGTAACTTTTTTAATATCTATGAAATGTGCAATAACAATATTGTCTGTGTTCCAAATCACCATAGCAGCAAGATTAATTGAAAACATTTTCAGACCTGTTTTAACAATGTAGGATAAAGAAGTTTCAGGATTTTTAGAATAGTTTATTTTATTATGAATAAAGTTACTTTCTTTTTTATAAATAAAAAAATAAAAATAAAAAGATCTTATCATTGAAATTAATAGATTACTCAATCCACTTAAAAGTGAAAAAAATATCAAAGATTCTTTTAAATAAACAATAAGTAAAAGAATTATAAAATTGAGAATGGCTGAAAATGTATTAAAAGCTTTATCAATATAAACTTTTTGAAAACCGAATAAAGCCGAACTGATTAAAGAAAAAGGAAGATTAATAAAAAAGAAAAAAGCCATCAGAAATGTAGCATAAGAAACTTCACCGACTAAATCAGGGGATATTTTTCCGAAAATGAAAATCCAGTTGGAAGTATTTTTTTGAATAAAAAATAGAGTTATTATAAATAGAATTACCAGAATAATTAAAAAATGAAATGATTTTTTTAATATTTTTATCTTGTCTTCAAAATCTTTGTTTTTGGCAATCAAAGTTGCTGCTGCACTATTCAGTCCTAGACTAGAAACAGACAAATAAGTAATGAGTGAAATAATAATTGAAAGAATCGCAAATTTTTCTTCTTTCCAATAGTTTAAACTAATAGGAGCTGAAAGAAATCCGACTGCCATCGAAATAAACACACCGGCACCCGTTGAAAAAATAGTCAAAAAAAAATTTTTTTTATTATGTGTATTTATTTATGATTCCTTAAAAAAAATTTATTTCTTCTTCTAAACTTTCTAGTGAAGTTTGTCTTGGTAAATAACCAATTCTTTCTGCCGTTTTATTGTTGGAATAATAAATGTTTTTCTTCCCTGTAGCAGAGATTAAATTAAGATTATTTTTAAAAATATAGTTTAATTTGTATTTTTCTTTGAAAAAATCAAGAATTTTAAATTTACTCACAGGTTCTAAGCTGTAAACATCATAAACAGCATTATGACGGGATTGCAAGCATTTTTCAACCAATAAAAAAAGGTCTTCAGGGGAAACAAAATCCCGGATCATATCTCTATCATTTGTTTCAAGAACTGTTTTGTTTATAAGAGCATTTACAACATCAGTCATGAAAAACTTTGAATCTAAATCAATAAACCGGCTGAAATAAGAGAAGACTCTCAGATCAATAATAGAATAATTTTTTAAAGCCCTGTGTTTCGCTTCTGAGTTGAGCTTGGCAATGGTGTAATAATCAGATTCTTCAATCTGATTGACTTGAATCGAGAGAGAAGATTCGGACTGAACACTTTTTTCAAACTCTTTTCCATAGACCGCACCGCTGGAGAAATTGATATAAAGGCTTTCAGGATTATTTTTTAGATTAGTCAGAATTTTATTGTCGTAGAGTTCTGTGATAAAAAAAATCTCTTCTTTTATTTTTTTGAGTTTAGCGGGGTCGCCCACTCCTACGCAATTGATAATAATATCATAAAATGTATTATCAAAATTTTCAATAGCAGAAAGACTTAGATTTTCTGTTTTTTTCAGATTTTTGTTTATAAAGTTGTTTAAAGAATCCAGATTTCGTGCAAATAAATAAAGGCGATAATTTTCCGGTTTTTGATGGAAATAATAAATCAATCCCTTGGCAATATGGCTCGTTGCACCTAAAAGAGCTATTTTCAGCATTATTTTTCTTCTTTTTTTAATGGTTTTATAAACATCAAACTTTCAAATTGATTTTTATCCAGTTTTGGACTGGTTTCTTCAATGGGGTTGTTGACTTCCAATTTTGGAGAAACAGTGGTTTTTTCATCTAAAACAAGTTCGATAATAGCAGGGGCTTTTTCATTAAAGATTTTATCTAGATATTCTAAATTATGAATTGTTTTTTTGTCAATAGAATAATAATTCAGATTATATGCAGAAGAAATTTTCTCAAAATCCGGTACTAAATAATCATTTTCTTGTGTGGTGGCGTATTCTTTTTTGTCAAAGTAAAGATCCTGGAATTGGACAATCATCCCTAATGATTTATTGTTGATAACTAATGTTTTAATTGGTAATTTATATTGAGAAATCAACATAAGGGCTTGAATAGAAATATGAAATCCTCCGTCTCCCGCAATTGCTAATATCTTTTTTTGATGATTCCATGCAAAGCTTGCTCCAATTGCTACTGGAACAGCGTATCCCATAGGAGCCATACCCCCGCTCGTAAAAAACTTCTGATTTTCTTTTATTGTAAGAGTTTGAACAGACATAATCTGATTATGTCCAATGTCGACGGTATAAATATCAAATGGGTTTTTTAATTGATTGAGATAAGAGAGTAATTGATAAGGAAGCTGATTATGAACATTTTTTTCAATTTCCTTTTCATGACTCAATTCATTTCGAATCTTATTGATATAATCAAACCAAGAATTTCTATTCATTTCTATTTTATTTTCATTGAGCTTTTGAGTTAACTGAACAAAAAAATCTTTTGCATCCATTTGAATTTGAATATCTCTTTTCAATCGGTGCTGGGTTAATTCATTTTTATCAATATCAACATGAATAATTTTTCCATCCCTGAGAAAACTTGAAAGAAGGGTCCCGGTCTGACGGGTACTCAGTCTTGTTCCGACTGCAATCAGCAGATCGGAATTCGCCAGTACCATGTTTGCACATCGATGTCCATAGCTTCCTATGTAGCCGACAAAAAAATTGTGATCTTCAGGAAAACTTCCTTTGCCCATAAGAGAAGTTACCACCGGAATCTGATATTTTTCAGAGAAAGACAAAAGTTCTTTTTCAGCTTTTGAAGAAATAACTCCTCCGCCTGCTAAAATGACGGGTCTAGGGCTTTGGGAAATCAGTTTTTTTATAGATTCAAGTTTTTCTTTTTCATTATTGTCTTTTTGGACAGGTTCAGGAGAAAAATGTTTTATTATATCAGGGTCTATTTCTGCTCTTTGAACATCCATAGGAATATCTAAAAGAATAGGACCAGGACGACCTTCTTTAGCTAAATAAAAGGCTTTTTCAAGCTCATATGCGATATCTTCTGAATGGTCAATTAATTTTGCATATTTTGTAATGGGTGAGACAATCGATACAATATCTGTTTCTTGAAATCCCTGCTGTCGGATTGTTTTAGTGTATTTATACTCGTAAGTATTCACTTGTCCTGTTATGAAAATAGTGGGTATAGAATCAAAATAAGCATCTGCAATGCCAGTGATTAAATTCGTAGCTCCAGGTCCGCTGGTCGCTAATGCTATACCGATTTTATCAGAATTCCTTGAAAATCCTTCCACTGCAAATGAAGCAGTTTGTTCATGATAAACCTGTATAAATTCAATTCCATCTGTTTTATAAAAAGAGTCCACAAGATGGGTTATAGCGCCGCCGATATATCCAAAAACATAATCTATGCCTTGTTTTTTTATGTAATTTGAGATATAATCAGAAACTTTCATTTATTTACCTGAAAAAAATTTTTTGTTTTCTCAACAATATATTCGAGTTGATTTTGGTTTAATCCCGGCCAGACTCCGAGCCAGAAAGTTGTATTCATGACCTTATCTGTATTAGGCAGCATCTGGTAATGTTTTTCAGTGAGTTGTTTTGAATTCATTTTCTCACTCGTTCGGATTCTCAGCATTACATCTGCATTGAGAAAAGCAGGTTGACGAAGCATATTACCGGCAAAAAGCTGTCGGGTTCCGATTTGATTGTCTTCTAGATATTTTACTAGTTTAATTTTATCAAATTTTGAGTTTTCCTGAACTGAAACAGGAAAACCAAACCAGGAAGGATCGCTTTTTGGAAGAGCTTTTGGGAGAATCAAAATATCTTCATGTTTTTTTAAGCCTTCATAAAGAATCTTATAATTTTCTTTTCTTTTTTCAATAAATCCTGGAAGTTTATCAAGCTGAGCCAATCCCACTGCCGCCTGAGTATCCACTATCTTTAAGTTATATCCAAGATGAGAATAAACATATTTATGATCATACCCAAACGGCAAGTTCCCATGCTGCTGATTAAAGCGTTTACTGCAGGTATTATCGGTTCCGGGAGGACACCAGCAGTCTCGACCCCAGTCCCGGTAACTCATAATAATCTGATAAAGAGTTCCGTCATTGGTTAACAAGGCTCCTCCCTCACCCATCGTAATATGGTGAGCAGGATAAAAACTTAAAGTCGCAATATGCCCAAATTGACCTGTATATTTTCCATCATATTTTGAACCAAGCGCATCACAGTTGTCTTCTACTACCCAGAGGTCATATTTTTTAGCAATTCGGAGTATCTCGTCAATATTAAAAGGATTTCCCAGGGTATGGGCAATCATAATCGCTTTGGTTTTATCTGTAATCGATTCCTCGATCTGAGAGACATCGATATTGTAAGACCCCAGCTCTACATCCACAAAAACAGGAATTAAATGATTCTGAATAATTGGGGTAATAGTAGTGGGGAATCCCGCCGCGACTGAAATAACTTCATCGCCTGGTTTAAGCTGTTTTTTTCCTAGTTTGGGAGAAGTGAGGGCAGTGAGCGCCAGAAGATTGGCAGATGAGCCTGAATTGGTTGTCAATGCATATTGCACTCCAATAAAAGATGCCAGTTTTTTTTCAAACTCATCATTAAAACGACCACTGGTCAGCCACATATCCAGAGAAGCATCAATTTGGCAATAAAGCTCTTGTTCATCGATTACTTTTCCTGATACAGGAATGTAGGAATTCTTTTTTTGAGGTTTGCTTTCAAAATAGGTTTTTGAAGCGAAACGATGATACAGTCTTAAAACTTGATCCAGAAAATCTGGTTTTATTTCTCCATAAGATTTATGAATTAAATTTCTGGAAAAAACACTCGGTTTATTGAATAAAATTTTAGCGTCCACCGGAAGATTTCCAGATTTGAAATTTTCACTTTTAATGATCATTTCCCATTCATTTTTTAAATCAGTTTGAGAAGTAACAGGGAGCCCAAGATAATCACTTTGAGAGATTTGCTTTATGATTAAAACGGGTCTTTTTTTTACTTCAGATAAATCTGAAAAAATAATATCAACTAAAACGACTTCTCCAATATTTATTTCCATATTTCATCCTCTTTATTATCTTTCCATTCTTCAATTGTGTTAAATGTATTCATAGCCAATGCTTTTTTTTCACTTTCGTCTTCCGGATCCCAGTCAAAAGGGTCGTTTGTTGACTGTTTTTTTTTTGAAACAGAATCCATTTTTAAGACAATTACTTCATAATCGCTTTCATTATCCATTTCATCAGGAAGTTCAATTTGAAGAATCCTGTTTTTCGGCTTCATTATTTTCCGGATTGCAGTCATTTTGCACCCTCTTTTTTATTCTGTCCATATTAAATTTAAGCTTTTTGCCTGCAGAGAATAATTTTTTAATTGCTCTAAAGTATATTTTTTTATATTCGAAGGGGCTTCATAATAATTTTGATACCACTTTACTGTTTCTTCAATCGCTTTTTCCGCATGATAAACCGGATGCCATTTTAAATAAAAATGTGCTTTACTCACATCCAGTTTCAAAAGTTTTGCTTCATGAAGATCTGTATTTAAAACGATTTCATATTTCCCCGTTTTCCAGATTTTACAAATATTGCTGACAACCCGTTCAACTGTCCAGATATCTTTATCCGCAGGACCAAAATTCCAGCCCCCGCTGTATTTCTTCGGGTCTTCGTTCAGCAAAGCTCCCAGCCAGAGATAACCGGATAGAGGTTCCAGAACTAATTCCCAAGGGCGTGTGGCATTTGGACTACGGATAATAACCGTTTCGTTTTTGATAAAAGCCTTGATACAGTCAGGAATCAAACGGTCTTCAGACCAGTCTCCCCCGCCGATGACATTACCGGCACGGACACTTGCCAGTGCAACAGTGTGTTTTTTCCCGTAGTCATCCGGATGAAAAAAAGAATTCCGGTATGAAGCTGTAACGAGTTCTGCACAGCCTTTACTGGAACTATAGGGGTCATAGCCTCCCATAGGATCGTTTTCACGGTACCCATAGACCCATTCTTTATTCTCATAACACTTATCACTCGTAATATTGATCACTGTTTTAACACTTTTTACCTGCCGGACTGCTTCAAAGAGGTTAATCGTTCCCATAATATTGGTTTCGAAAGTAAGCTTGGGTTCGAGATAAGACCTTCTGACCAAAGGTTGAGCTGCCAGATGAAAAATAATTTCAGGTTTAAAATCTTCAATCGATTTCTTGAGTTTTGCTTCATCCCGAATATTGCCTATTTCACTCTGGATTTCTTTTTCAAGCCCCAATGCGTTAAAAAAATTTGGCTCTGTGCAGGGAGCTAAAGCATATCCTTTAACCTCTGCTCCTAATTGCTTGAGCCAGAAAGAAAGCCATCCGCCTTTAAAACCGGTGTGCCCTGTGATAAAAACTTTTTTTCCCTGATAATAATTTTTAAACACTCTTTACTCCCAGACTTTCCATTCAGCTTGTCCGCTGTTCCACATCTTTTCAAGTTCGATTTTGTCCCGTAAGGTATCCATACATTTCCAAAACCCTTCATGTTTATAAGCAATTAATTCATTTTCATTTGCAAGCATTTCAAGCGGTTCTCTTTCCCAGACAGTGGAGTCTCCATTTTTAATTGTATCAAAAATAGAAGGTTCCAAGACAAAAAAACCGCCATTAATCCAGCCTCCGTCTCCTTTGGGTTTTTCCTGAAATTTCAAAACTTCTTCTTTTTCATTAAGGTCAAGAATTCCAAACCGTCCAGCCGGCTGAATCGCTGTCAAAGTTGCTTTTTTCTTGTTTTTTTTATGAAAATCAAGAAGATCTTTCAGATTGACATCTGAAACCCCATCTCCATAGGTCAGCATAAAGGGTTCATTGCCGATATATTTTTGAATCCGTTTAATTCTGCCGCCTGTCATTGTGTTGAGTCCAGTATCGACCAGAGTCACTTTCCATGGCTCAGAACTATTTTTATGAACCTCAATTTTATTATTCTGAAGATCAATGGTGACATCAGACTGATGAAGAAAATAATTGGCAAAATATTCTTTGATGACATAAGCCTTATATCCAAGACAGATAATAAAATCGTTCAATCCATAATGAGAATAGAGTTTCATAATATGCCAGAGAATCGGCTTTCCCCCGATCTCAATCATCGGTTTCGGTTTTAAATCACTCTCTTCACTGATCCGGGTTCCAAAGCCGCCGGCTAATAGGACTACTTTCATTTTTTATCCTTTAAATCATTTTTTTATTAATTCATCCGTTGTGATAAGTTTAAAAAAACCTTTTTGATTTAAACCGGTTATTAATTTTTTATCACTTGTCCATAATTTTGCATTTAAAAACATTGAACAAGCAATAAATAATGTATCATTCTCATCAATATCCTGACATAAATTAAAAGCTGTATTATAAATTTCAACTGGAATTTCTTTCTCATTAATAATTCTTAGATTTTTCATTTTGTATAATATCCAAAACAATTGAATCTTTTTTTAGAAAAGAAGAAAAAATATGATTCGTATCAATAATAATTTTCATTTTAAAAATTTGGTTTTATTTTCTTGCCAATAAGACTGATTGATTTCTTTGGATAGAATCTCGATATCTTCATCAGTAGCAACAGATTGAGAAGCAGTTTTTTTAACACGCAAATAATCGATAAAGTTTCGAATTATTTCTATTTCATTTGCTTCATCTATAGGGATCATTATTTCATAAAAATCTTTATGAACTAAAACTTTTGTTAACATAAATATACCTAATTTAGTATTATAATTTAAAATTTAACTCTTTTTTTTAATTAAAAAAAGTCTATTAGAAAAAGATTTTACCTTTCTATCTCTTTGATAACTGTCTCTACAAAATTCTCAGCAGAAAAAAGTCTTCCTTTTTCACTGTTTAGAAATAATTCAATATTTTTAAGGTATTCCAAATAAGTATCTTCATCCATACTTTTTAAAAATAAATAGAGATCTTCATAAGTTTTAAATTTTCTTTTATCAATAAACGAATTTTCCGGAATAAAATCCGTCACATTGGGAGCTCCCCAATAAACAGGAACACAGCCAGCCAGAAAGCAGTCAAAAATTTTTTCCGTAATATAGCCTGGAATATCTTTAGCATTTTCATAACAGATTGAAAATTTGTATTTTTCAAGCATTTCTTTTTTAGATTTTACCTTTCCTTTGTAGGAGGAAAAAGATTTTCTGAAAAGTCTTTGAAAGATAGAAATTTTTTCAAAAAGAGTCATTCCTTTTTCAATCAATCGGCAACGGCTTAAAAAAGCAAAAAAGGATTTATAACTTCCTTTTTCCCACCCGACCCCATAAAAATCAAAATCTTCAGGGTGATTCTTTTCAAACCAGCGGATCGCTTCTATTCTTTTGCTGTAAAGTTCTCTTGGATCATGATTAGTTTTATTCCCGGCAATAAGGGTGCAAAATCTATTTTTTGGCGCAAATTTTGATTTAAAATTTTCAGGAATCATATTTGGCCAGAAGTATTTTATGTATGTTTTCCCATCTACCCATTCATCATTCCATGTAAATACTCTATCAAAAAAATGATGTTTTTTTCTTTTCCAATTTTTTTTTAAAATCAAATCACTTTCAGAAAGAACTAAGTAACTTTTCAAAACTTCATTTTTTGGATAATAATATTTTATATTTTTAGGAATGTCCAGAAAAAGTAATTTATAGTTTTTGTGATTATTTAAAAAATCATATGTATTTACATTATATCCAAGCCCCTCTAGATTTTTTTTTAACTGACAATAAGGATCCCAAGCATTGTCTCTATTGTATGGGCTTGCAATGTCAAAAATCCTATTATTGTAATAAAAATTATCAACTGCTACAAAAAAAAAATGCTTCATAGGGTACCGCTATTCTTTTTATTTTTTAATTTTTTATAAATTTTTTCCAACGGATTAAATATTATTTTAAAGGGAAAAGAGATAATCTTATTTCCATTATTTATAATACTTTGTATTATCGAGGGATGTTGAATAATAAAATTCAAAATTTTAAAAGGGTATTTTATAAAATGAAAGATAAGTCCACGAAAAGTTAAAATCTTTTCGATAGAAACATGAAACATAATTTTATTTTCAAACTCTTTCAATTTTTTTAAATCATAATCTACAGTATAATATGGAATAGGTTTATTAGTAAGCCAGTAGTCATCTGTTATTTTTCCAGATTGTTTCATTAATAAATAAACTTCTGTTCCTGGATAAACCCAAAGTTTGCCAATACCTGCTATCCAATTATATTTTATTTTTTGAATCCGATTAACTAAAGAAATGGTCTTGTAAATATCTGTTTCTGTTTCATTAGGAAAACCACACATTAAAAAAGTAGTTATAGTAAATTTATATTTTTTTAAAATAGTAAATAATTCAATTACATCATTAGGTGTAATTTGTTTATGAATTGATTTTAATATTTTTTCAGAACCTGACTCTAGCCCAAACATAATTTTAGTAAACCCAGCTTTTTGTAACCAATCAAACATTTCTTCGGATACGGGTTTTACTCTAGCGCTACATTCAAATGTAATACCCAAATTTTCTTTAATTAATAACTTGCAAAACTCAATTACTCTTTTATTATCGATTAAAAAAGTATCATCATGAAGCTGTATATGTGTAAGTCTGGGGTATTTTCTCTTTAACGATTTGATTTCTTCCAGTACATTTTCAATAGTTCGAACCCTTAATTTTCTTTGAGAAATTATTTTTAAACAACAAAAGCTACAATCAAAAGGACAGCCTCTGGATGTAATGATATGCCCTATTGTTCTCAAAGGGTCTTCTTTAAAGAAAATTTCATGTTTTGGAAAAGGCAGTTCGTCTAAATCATGAATTAAATCTCTTGTTGTCGTTCTTGTCACAGAACTATTTTTATAATATGCAATCCCCTTAATATTTTCAATTGATTTATTGTTTTTTATCGCATTTAATAATTCAATAATAGTAACTTCGCCTTCTCCTATTACTCCAATTAAAAAAGTATATTTTTGGATTATTTGTTCAAACATAATAGAAGAATGAACCCCCCCAATAAAAATTTTAATTTCAGGATAATCTTTATTAATGAACTCAATTTCTCTAAAAGATGAAACTCTATTCATGGAAAATATTTGAAATCCAACAAAATTTGGTTTAAAATCTTTTAAAACAAAAGAAATTTTTTCTTGAGCAAATTTATAATCATAATTATTTAAAAACAATGTTTTTACTTCATAGTTATTTTTTTCAAGAGTTGAATGTAAATAACCTAGCCCTAAAGAATAAGCGCAATTGCTATTGTGTTCAAATCGAGATTCATCTTCAATGGAATGACTAATTAATAAAACCTTCATTTTTTATCCTTTTAACAAGAATTTTTATTTTTAGTTGTTTTTTTAAAAATTTCTTTAAATTTTTCATAATAATTATATTTTTCAGCTCTGAGAAAGCCCTTTTTTTTAATCGCTTCTCTTTCGTTTTCATTTTCCAGGTAGTATTTTATCTGTTTTTTTAATTCATCGATTGAGCTATAAACGGCTATTTCTTTTCCGATGTCAAAATAATCTTCGATTTCAAGAACGAAATTAGAAAGCTGAAATCCGCCGCAGCCTGGAATTTCAAAATTTCTTGCTTTAATCTGCTCCGCATTTTTCTGAGAATATAAAAATCTGGAAAAGAATTTTCTTTTAACTGATTTTAAGAAACAGATTGGTTTGAAAATATTCCATCCCAGTGGCAACTTTTTTAAATAACGGTAAAAGCGGATATCATAGGGCAGGCTGTTTGAGAGATTTAAATTAATTTTTGACCTTTGAAATATTTCTTTCATTTTTTCAAAACTCACCCTGCCGTTTTTCCATCCTGCTCCAAAACATTCTACTTTAATTCCGCTTTTTTCAAGTTCTTTTATATACCAAGCCCGGGTATTGTTTTTTCCTCCGATAAAAGAAACATCATAAAGATATTCAGTCTTTTCCGGGGAAAAGTCTTTTTCATAAACAAAAGATGCCCATTGAGATAAAAGCACATTGTTATAACCAATTTCTTTATATTTTGAAAGGCTGTGTTTGTCCACCGTGATGGAATAGCTGAGCAGAGGAGCAATATTTTTTGTAAAAGATTCAAATCTCCACTGGTCATCACAAAACCAATTGACCGTCGTTGTCAATGTTTTTAATTTTGAGAGGGTCTCTTGGGTGATTTCATCTTTCATCAATACAAAAAACACGATATCCGGTTTTTCTATTTCTACAAATTCAATCAGTTTATCTTGAAGTCCTTTGATATTATCAGGCAGCCCGTTTTCTTCCAGCCAGAAAGGGGTTACTTTTCCAAATATTTTTTCTAATTCAGGAACAAAAAAAGTTTTTTCAAGGGATTCTCCCCTTTCTTTTATTCCATAATCGTATTTTAAAAAAGCTGGAACTATCTTTAAATCGGGATAAATCATTTTATTTTCCAAGAATCGTTTTTTTATTTTCCTCATACCATTGAATCGTTTTTTTCATTCCTTCTTCAAAAGATGTTTGAGCTTTAAAATTAAATCTTTCTTCAGCTTTAGAAACATTGAGGCATCTTCTCGGCTGCCCATTGGGTTTTTCTGTATCCCATATGATTTTTCCATTATAACCCAATAAATCAGCTGTCATGTTTGCCAGATTTTTAATAGATATTTCCATTCCTGCCCCAATATTGACAGGAACAGATGAATCATATTTTTCGCTTGCTAATAAAATTCCTTCAGCAGCATCTTCAGCGTATAAAAACTCTCTCGTTGGGCTTCCGTCTCCCCAGAGAACCACTTCTTTTAAACTTTCATCCATTGCTTGTGAAAATTTTCGTATTAAGGCTGGAATGACATGGGAGTTCTCAAGGTCAAAATTATCGCCAGGACCATATAAATTAATCATGAGAAGATGAATAGCATTGAATCCGTACTGGGTTTGGTAAGCTTTTGACTGTTCTCCCATCATTTTTTTTGTCAGTCCGTAGTAAGCGTTGGTTTCTTCGGGATATCCGTTCCATAGTTCTTCTTCCAAAAAAGGAATAGGAGTAAATTTAGGATAAGAACAAACGGTGCCTATTCCTATAAATTTTTGAACACCTGAACGGTAGGCTTCATCTTGAACCAGGGTATTCATCATAATATTATTGTAATAAATTGTTGCAGGATTGTTCCGGTTATAGCCGATCCCGCCGACATCAGCAGCCATATGTATTACAATATCTGCTTTAAAATCAGCAAACATCTTTCTCACTTGTTCGATTTGGGTTAAATCGTATTTTTCGCGTCTAGGGATAAGAATATCTTGACAGTTCCTTTCTTTCAATTTTTCAATCACAAAGCTGCCTAAAAAACCTGCTCCGCCGGTTAAAATGATTTTTTTATTATTGAAGAATTTACTATTCATGCTGTTTCCGCCATTATTTTTTCAAATACTTTTACAATATATTCTAAATCTGCTGTTTTAAGATACTGATGACATCCTATATAAAAAGCGTTATCTCCAAGATAATCTGCATTTGGAAGTTTCCCGATATAAGAATTATAATAATCTTTATAAGCAGGCTGTTGTGTTGGAATAGAGCCGAAAAGAGGCCTGGATTCTACACCTAATTCCGATAATTTTTTTCGAAAATATTCTCTTTTTATTTTTGAGGTCTTCTGAATAATAATAGGATAAGCAAGATAACTATAGTCTTTAGAAAATTTTGGTAAAATAAAATCTGATTCAAATTTCTTCAAACTTTTATTAAGATATTCTACATTATCCTGACGATTCTTTATAATCTCATCAAATTTGTCCAATTGCAGAAGACCAAGAGCTGCTTGAAATTCCATGGTTTTAAAATTATATCCGAGCATATCATGAAGAAATCGGGGATCTCTTTCCAGATCAGACTTCGGGCAAAATCCTTTTGAGCGGGTGCAGATTCCGCAATCGCACATTCTTCCATTGGCTTTTATTTTTTTTATCAGTTGATTAATTCTGTTGTCATCGGTAATAACAGCTCCCATCTCTCCAACCTGGATATTATGGGCAATATAAAAAGAATAATCTGCAAGAAGTGAAAAAGTCCCTGTGTTTTTCCCCTGATATTTTGTCCCGTGTGCCTGAGCCGTATCTTCAAATGTGACTAAATCGTATTTTTTTGCTATTCTGTTGATTTTTTCCATATTAACTGGATAACCCATAAGATGAACGGGAAGAATCATGCAGAAATCATCAGGATTGTTTTTTTCTAAGAGAGATTCCACCTGTTCAGCTATCATATCGAATGTTTCCAGATGCACATCGACAAAAACAGGTTCCAGTCCTACTAATTTAACAGCATTGGAAGTAGCAACATAAGTTAAGGGCGTTGTAATAACCTTTGCCCCTTTTTTTATTTTTGGGAATCGTTCATCATAGAGTAAGGCAGTCAATCCTGCAATCAGGGCAGAAGTTCCTGAATTGACTAAAGTGCAATATTTTACTCCGATAATTTCAGCGAATTTTTTCTCAAATTCAGCAACATATTTGTATTCAGAGATACGACCTGAATCCAATACATCCATGATGATTTTTTTTTCAGGTTCCCCTATCGTATATTCACCTACATTGATTTTTTTATTAAAAGTCATTTATTAATCCTTGTTAAGCGTTCTTTAAATCATGTTTCATCATGATCTTGACGAGTTGTTGAAAAGAAGTTTTAGTAGGATTCCAGCCGAGTTTTGTTTTTGCTTTTTGCGGATTTCCTATCAGGATATCCACTTCAGTGGGGCGAAAATACTGAGGATCTACTTCTATTAAAATTTTACCTGTTTTTTTATCGATTCCTTTTTCATTTACACCTTCTCCCTTCCATTCTATTTCAAAGCCCGCTTCAAAAAAGGCGAGTTCGGCAAACTCTTTAACGGTATGGGTTTCTCCAGTTCCAATAACATAATCATCTGGTTCATTCTGCTGAAGAATCATCCACATACATTCAACATAGTCTTTTGCATATCCCCAGTCTCTCTTTGAATTTAAATTTCCAAGATAGAGTTTCTCCTGTTTCCCTTTGGCAATGCGGGATGCCGCTAAGGTAATCTTACGGGTTACAAAAGTTTCTCCCCGTCTTTCTGATTCATGGTTAAACAATATCCCATTGCAGGCAAACATCTGGTAAGCTTCTCTGTAGTTTTTTGTGATCCAGTAGGCATAAATTTTTGCGGCTCCGTAAGGGCTTCTGGGGTAGAAAGGAGTTGTTTCGCTCTGAGGAATTTCCTGAACTTTTCCATAGAGTTCAGAAGTAGATGCCTGGTAAATTTTTGTTTTTTTCTCCAATCCTAAAAGCCTGACTGCTTCAAGAAGTCTTAGCGTTCCAACTCCATCGACTTCAGCAGTATATTCAGGTACTTCAAAAGATACTTTAACATGGGATTGGGCGGCAAGGTTATAGATTTCATCCGGTTGTATTTCTTGAATGAGTCTGATAAGATTCGAAGAATCTGTCATGTCTCCGTAATGAAGTTTTATTTTTTTATTGTGAATATCTTTCACCAGATCTTCAAAATAAAGATGTTCTATTCTTGCAGTATTAAAAGAAGAGCTTCTTCTGATAATTCCATGAACCTCATAACCTTTTTCCAATAAAAATTCAGCCAAAAAAGAACCGTCCTGTCCTGTAATACCGGTTATGAGAGCTTTTTTCTTCATGATTTCCCCTTCAAAAAACTTCTTTTTTCATTAATAAATTTAACTCTTTTCTCCCGGTTAAAAAACGGCTATTTATAAATCATTTTTCTTTTGCTTAAAAATCAATTTTACAGAATCTTTTCAAATTCTGATAAATGGTTTTGAGAGTTTGATAACTTTGCAATGCCATTTGAATATTTGCAATTCTCTCTTCAATATCAAACGGGTATTCGTGAGAAAGAGCATTGCGGATTTCCCTGAGTTTTTCCCAGTCTTCGGTTTTTTCTATGATTTTTAGTTTTTCAAGAAGGTTTAAAACATCAAGCATTGGAATCCCTTCATCATCAATTTCTTGTTGATGGAAAAGGACTTTTTTAAAGAGTTTGGCGCCTATTTTATGCTGGAGTTTTGAGAAGTTAAAAAGAAAGCTGTTGACGATTCTTTGATTTTCATATGATTTAAAAAAATCTTCTTGGATGGTTTCTTTTAAAAGAACCTGATAATCGATTTCACATCAAATCTTTTTTGGAAAAGTTTTCATTGTTCCAAAGTCTTTCAAAATAATTTTTGTAATATTCAAATCCTTGAGAATTAGATTTAAATTCAAAAGATATAGTTTGTTGACTGGATATTCCGTATAAATAAGGTCCAATATAAATTCGATCGTCTTCTCTAAAATAAAAATCCAAAGGAAGAGAATCGTATTTTTTCAGTCCTATATTTTTATCATCGGGAGCTATTTCCTTTAAATCATTGACCCATTGAATCAGGTCTAAAATTGTTTTTTTTATTTGACCTTCGATTTCATTTTCTTCTTTTTCCCTCTGTTTTAAAAAAACAGAATTCGGATCAATTGTTAAAATTCTGATTTTTAAACCTTTTTTTACTTTTTCTTCTATGATAGCAGACTGGCTATCACGAAAAGATTTTAATCCAAAAGCAATAATATCTAATTCATCTTTTAGATCTTTCATATAAAAATCGCAGGAGCGGTTCATTTCCTGTCTCGTCCTATAAATCCCTTCAAGTCCCCATACTTGTATTATTTCTTTTAAGTTTTGGTGTTTAAGTATATATTTAGATGAAAGGTAAGTCACGATTGACGATGCCACCAATGAACATCCTACACTAATCAAAATATTTTTTAGATTCTGATTGATGTCAGGGATAAGAAAACTAAATAAAATAGCAACTATTCCAATCAGAAAAACAATTGAATTGATAAGAGTTACATTGATATCTTCAAGAAATCTTTTGAAATACATTTTGTCCTCAAAAAAATATTATATACTAAACAAAATATAAATTGTCCGTTTTTATATTTACTTTGTCATTCCCGCGAAGGCGGGAATCTATTGACAATAAGTATTTTAAGTAACAGATTCCGGTCTTTTGCAAGCAAAAATCGGAATGACAGGCGGTCATTTTATAATTCATTTACTATATTTAAATTTAACACTATTCAAAAACACATTACAAATAATTGAAAACAAAAATTATTACAACATCTTGTTTTTTAAATAAAGTATTTATTTACATTTTTTTAAAATCATATTTATTTTAATAAAAAATATTTTTAAGTTTTCTCCGCCTTTTTTTGTATCATCGGTGCGGCTGCCGAATAGGTAAATTTCCCCATTTCTAAACACTTCATGAAAAGTATTGACAATAGACTGAATTTCAAACTGGGTGAGTCGCATTGTAAAATCCTGCAATTTTTTTTAAAATTTAACTCTTTTTTCTTCTTTAAAAAACGGGATTAAATATCAGAAACACTTTTTGTCAAAAATATTTAATATTTCCAAATTTAGATTTTTAAAATCATCAATATTGCGGGTTACTAGAATAAGATGATTTTCTTGAGCGGTTGAAGCGATAATATTGTCAGGTATTTTTATTTTCCTGATCCGCCTGTTTTTTACACATTGTAAAGATATTTCGGAATTGAGATCAAAGATATGAAAAGATTCTAAAAGTTGTTTTATTTTTTCAAAATCTTGATCGCTCATCTCAAAAGAAAGGATTTCTATAAAAGTAATTCGAGAAATACTTGACTCATTTTTAAATTTCTGAATAAAATGAGTAGCAATCGGGTCTCCATTTAAATGATAAATAAAAACATTGGAATCTAAAAGATATTTTAACAATTTCGATGATCCCATTCGGAACGGATTTCCTTTTGCCATTTCAGTGGATCTATTTTAGAGTGAGCGAATAAACCCGCTGTTTCTTCAATAATGTTTTTTGAAATTTCACTTTTCGATTCTTCTGCTTCTTCAAAAGGAAGAACCAGTATTTCAATTCTTTTATTGATATATTCATCTGGAATATGAATCGTAAAATCCTTTTTAAACGGTTTAATAATTTTTCTCAGCATAATAAAAATCCTCAAATTAAATTACACATAAGATTCCCGCCTTCGCGGGAATGACAGAGAGAATAAAAAAACGGTCAAATTTTTGTAATTTAAAATTATTTCAGTATCAATAAATTTAACTCTTTTTTCTTCTTTAAAAAACGGATTTATTGTTTTTGAATAAAAGTTAAAATTTGAGTTTCGTAATGTTCAAAATCTTTTAAATGGTTTTGAATGACCGATTTGAGAATTTCAATATCAAGTTCCTGATAGTCATGAACCGCGAGATTTCTAAATCCGACCATTCTCTGAAGTTTTACAGAAATATCTTTTGAAACAACACCCTGCTGAGCAAGGATTTCAAAAACATCCCGGCTGGTTTTAGGAGTTTCATATTGATTTTTGGCAATAATATAATTTCCAATATCAATGGTCAGTTCACAGGCTCTTTGAAGGTTGAGAATAATTGAATCCTGTTTTGTAAAGTTAAAAAGGTTTTTTTCATCATCCTGATATTCTTCACGGATTCTTTTCAGGCATCGTTTGATGGATTCTATTTTATTGAAAATAATTTCCATTGAAAATCCTTTAATTTGCTTTTTAAAACTATTTCTCTTTCTTCGTTGAGTTTTTGGTATTCTTTCAAGGCATTCATTTCATAAAAGAGTCTATTTTCATGATTTTTGCAGAAAAGAATTTTATGCTTTGAAATAATCTGAATTTTGAGTGAAGGAAGGGTGTTTTGAAAATCAATCAGATGAACATCTCTATTCAAGATAACTCCTAAATCTAATGCGGACTCAAAAATATTCTTTTTTGAATAAATAGATTCTCCTAAAACAGCTAAATCAATATCACTTTCCGGTTTGATGGAACCGGATGCATAAGAGCCGAAAAGATAAATCACTTCTGGCTGAAGCCGGGTGATTAAATATTCTTTAATAGATTGTAAATTAAATGAAACCATTGGTTCTTTTTTCATGTTAATAAATTTAACTCTTTTCTCCCGATTACAAAACGGGTTTGTTCTCTCGTGATTCAAAATCTTCGGCAGCATTTTTTACTCTCAGCGTTCTCATGGAGTTTAAAAGAGCTAAGAGGGCGACTCCGACATCGGCAAAAACGGCTTCCCAGAGGGTGGCGCTTCCTCCTATTCCCAGAAGTATAAAGGCGAGTTTGATGCCCAGCGCAAAAACAATGTTCTGAAAAATGATTCTTTTTGTTTTTTTTGCAATTTTGAAAGCGAGAGGGAGATGAAGAAGAGAATCGGAATTGATCACAATGTCAGCATTTTCATAGGCAGCATCGGGGCAGTTTTTTCCAAGAGCAATTCCAATATCGGCTCCGGCCAAAACGGGAACATCATTGACGCCATCGCCCACAAACAAGAGTTTTTCTTTTTTTCTTTCTGTTTTGACTTTTTGTTTTAAGACAGCAATTTTATCTTCCGGCAAAAGCTCTGCGTAATAGTCTTGAATCCCGATTTCTTTTGCCACAGCCGAAGCGGTTTCTTTTTTGTCGCCTGTGAGGATAAATAGATCCCGGATTCCTTCTTCTTTCAGATTTTGAATTGCCAGTGCTGCTTCCGGTTTGAGAGTATCTCCCAATAAAATAGTGCCTGAAAAATGGTTGTCAATGACAATATAAAGAGGGGTGTAGAAAGAATCGGATTCTTGGAATTCAATTTGTTCTTTTTGCAAAAGCCGTTTATTTCCAGCCAAAACTTTTTTCCCGTCAATGACCGCCTCCACCCCAAATCCGCCATGTTCTTTGTGTGACGAGATCCGGGAGGGATCAACCGGCTTCGGATAAAAATTTCGAATAGAAAGAGCAATCGGGTGATTGGAAAAGTATTCAGCGAGAACAGTGTATTCCAAAAGAGTGTCTTCTGGAATGGTTTTTTCTGGCTGAATATTTTTAACAGTTAAAACTCCCCGGGTCAAGGTTCCTGTTTTATCAAATGCAATAGCAGAGACCTGATTCAGAGCTTCCAGATAGTTTGACCCTTTGATCAGAATTCCGTTTTTGGAGGCAGCACCGATTCCACCGAAATAACCGATTGGAATACTGATAAAAAGAGCACAGGGACAGGAAATAACCAGCATGACCAGAGCGCGGTATAACCAGTCTGAAAACAAAGCATCTTTCAGAAAAAGAGGGGGGAGTAAAGCTGTAAGGACTGCCAGAATAACGACGGAAGGTGTGTACCATCGGGCAAAGAGGGTAAGCCTGTTTTCTGTTTTGCTTTTATGGGTTGAAGCGTTTTCAACCAGATCAAGAATCTTTGCAATGGATGAGTCTTTGAACAGGCGAAGTGCTTTTACAGTAAGAACTCCTGAAAGATTGACCATTCCGGCTGAAACCTCATCGTTTTCAAAAACATCTTTCGGCAGGGATTCTCCTGTCAGCGAGCGGGTATCTAAAGAAGAATGTCCTTTGATAATCAACCCATCTAAAGGTATTTTTTCACCTGGTTTGACCAGAAAAAGATTGCCGGGCTGGACATCTTCGGGTTTTTTAAGAATCACTTCACCTTTTTCAAGGACACTGGCTGTTTCAGGACGAAGCTCAATCAGACTCTGAATGGATTTTCTAGTTTTTTTTAAAGAAATTTCCTGAAGGATTTCTCCGGTTTTGTAGAAAAGCATGACGCCTGAAGCTTCGGAATAGGCAGAAATAAAAAAAGCGGCGCCTGAAGCAAAAGACATGAGAAAATTTTCATCCAGTATGTTTCCATGGAGGATATTGCGAAATGCTTTCAGTAAAATATTCCAGCCGGAAAGAAAAAAAACAGCCAGAAAAAAAACGATTTCCAGCAGAGGAGACATTATTTTCAAATACACAAAGATCAGGGTAAAAAAATACAGGGCAAGAGAAAGAAAAAGAAAAAAAGATTCCTGCCGGAAAGAATAAGGTTTTTCTTCAGATTTCAGAGAGAAATCAGAAATTTCTACTTCAGGTTCTATTTTTTTTATGATTTTTTTTACTTGGCTCATGTCGGTCGTATTGATTGAAAGAGTCAAAGTAGCAAAATTGAGCGAAACTTCTTTGACAATAGGTTCATTTTTCAGCGAATTTTCAAGTTTTAAGGCGCAGTTTGCGCAGTCGAGGTTTTTAATGCGGTATTTTTTCATGCTTCATCTCCTCTAAAGTTTTCAAGGATATGTTCTAAAGAAGTCTTTAGAATAGATTCAACATGATCGTCTGAAAGGGAATAAAGAACTTTTTTTCCTTCTTTCCTGTGTTTGACAAGATAACTCTGTCTTAAAATCCTGAGCTGATGAGAGACAGCGGATTGAGTCATGGCAAGGGTCTGAGAAATAGAACCAACACACTGTTCTTTTTCAGCCAGAAGAGAAAGGATCTTAATTCTGGAAGGATCACTGAAGACTTTTAAAAACAAAGAAAGTTTTTCAATAATGGGTTCTTTGAGCATTGCTTATCCCCTTAATAAGTGAACATATATTCATGTATTAAAATATAATCAGGTTTTAAAAAAAAGCAAAAATTGATTATTTTATTATAAGGGCAGTTCTAAAAATAAAGAAAATTGTCATTTCGATGAGCAAAGCGAAGAGAAATCTTTATTAATATCAATACATTAAGATTTCTCACTTTGTTCGAAATGACAAAAAAAATTAATTTTTAGAACCCGCCATAAGTAAAAGAAGAGATGATTTAAGGCGGAAAGATGAAAAAAACAACAATAATTAGCTTTTTAGTTCTTTTGACAATAGGAGTGAGTTCTGACGGAGGAAGAAAATTTTACAGAATCTATCATGAAACATATCTGGCTGAGATTAATTTCGATAAAGTCAATAAAGGCTCTATTGCTTTAAGTCCTGATAAAAGGCATATTGCTTTTGTTCAGAAGAACAACGGAGGATATTCGGTTGTTTTAGATTCTAAAGTTTTCCCTTCTTATCCAGCCATTGAAAACAATTTTATTTATTTCAGCCCGGACAGCCGGCATATTGCCTATATTACACGGAAAAAAAACGGATCTTTTTCCGTGATTTATGATGAAAAAGAAATAGACAGTTATGACAATATTTCAAAATACGGGCTTGTTTTCAGTCCGGACAGTCAAAGTTTGGCTTATGCCGCATTAAAAGGGAAATCCTGGCTGGTGATAAAAAATGGTGAAGTTATGGCTTCTTTAGAGAATGTCGGAGGTCTTTCCCCGTTTTTCAGCCCGGACAGTCAAAAACTGGCTTTTGTAGGATTGAACGGTGGAAAATGGTTTGTTTCAGTGGATGGAGTGAAGTATGAGCATGAAAATATCATGGGAATTGATTCAGGGGCTTTTTATTTTACAAAAGACAGCCGGAATTTTTTCTATTTGATTCAGAGAGAGGGAAAATGGCTTTCTGTTTACAATGGGAAAGA
>MIAO01000028.1 GCA_001829155.1 Spirochaetes bacterium GWB1_36_13
AAAACAATTATGATATTTTTGCATTTGCAAATATTTACTTTATGATTGAAAAATATAGTGAATTAAAAGAATCTTTTGACAAAAAATAGAAATATTATATAAACTGAAATGATTTTAAATTGCAGAAATTAAAATATAAACGGTGTTATTTCACGGCTTGATGGAATCTATAAAAAAGATAGTCAATTTAATAGATAAATAATAAAATGTTAATAGAAAAGATAAGCCGTTATTCTTCAAACGAAGAGAGGTATTCCCAGCGGTTCATTTTTTCCTGGAGTATTTTTTCAAGTTCTTTATGTCTTAAAGCAAGGTCTTCCTGCCAGCTTCCCGATCCGAATCTTTCTTCTATCTCTGATTTTTCTTTTTCCAGTACTTCGATTTCTTTTTCAATTTTTTCATACTCTCTTTTTTCATGATACGAGAGTTTGGTTTTTTCTTTCTCTTTTTTAGGTTCTATTTTTTTAGGAAGAGTTTTTGATTTTTCAGATTGAAGCGTTTCCGATTCTTGGGATTCCAGATACTCGGAATAATTCCCCGGAAAAAGGGTGATGTTGGTTTTACCGTCAAAAACCAAGAGGAGTCCGGCTATTCTATCCATAAAATAACGGTCGTGGGAAACAGCGACCACACATCCCGGAAAAGTTTCCAGAAAATCTTCCAGAATGGAAAGGGTTTTAATATCAAGGTCATTGGTCGGTTCATCCAGGAGAAGAAAATTGGGGTTTTTCATCAACACATGAAGCATGTAAAGCCGGCGTCTTTCACCGCCTGAGAGTTTTTCAATCGGGGAGGACTGCTGTTTGGCTGTAAAAAGAAACCTTTCAAGCATTTTCCCGGCAGAAAGAGTTTCTCCATTATTCAAAGTAATATGTTCTGCTGTGTTCCGGATAAAATCAATCACTCTTTCTTCCGGATTCAAGTCTATCGCATTTTGATCAAAAAGCCCGAAAAAAGTGTTTTGACCTGAATCGATTTTACCGCTGTCTTCTTTGATTTTCCCCGTAATCAGATTTAAAAGGGTGCTTTTTCCAGATCCGTTTGGTCCGATTATGCCGATCCGCTCATTTTTTTTAAAAGTATAGGTAAAGTCTTTAATGACCGGTTTTCCATCAAAAGACTTTGAAACATTCAAAAGCTCAAGAATCTTATTTCCAAGCCTTCTTCCCAGCACTCCCAGTTCCAGATTTTCTTTTTCTTCTATTTTTTTTCTATTCTGCATTTCTGTGATGCGGTCGATTCTTGCCTGCTGTTTTGTGCCTCTGGCTAAAACTCCGCGGCGAAGCCAGACCATTTCTTTTCTTAAAATTGAAGCAATTCTTTCATTTTCAGCTTGAAAACTATTTTCAATTTCTGTCTTTTTTTCAAGGTAATAAGAGTAGTTGCCGTTGAAAGTATAAATTTTTTCATGATCAATCTCAATAATCTGATTACACACCCGATCCAGAAAATATCGGTCATGCGTCACCATAATCACCGTTTTTGATTTTTCGCAAAGGTATTTTTCCAGCCAGTCGATCATTTGAAGATCAAGGTGATTGGTCGGTTCATCGAGAATCAGGAGTTGAGAGTCCAGCACAAGGCTTTGAGCCAGAGCCACTTTTTTAAGCATTCCCCCTGAAAGACTGCCCATCTTGATTTCCAGATCATCCAATCCAAACTGGTCTAAAATAGAGCGGATTTCTCTTTCAAACCCCCACACATCTTCCTGATCCATCCGGTGCATGATTTCCATTAGCTTTTTCTGGAGAGATTCGTTGTCAGGCGATTTTTTTATTTTTTCAGTCCATTGCTCATATTCACGGATCAAAAGAATTTTCGGGTCGTTGCTTTTTAAAATATGTTCTAAAATTGTATTTTCAGGCTGAAAAAGAGGAACTTGAGGAAGAAAGCTGATTTTCAGGGCGCGGTTTCTGGCGATTGTACCATTATCCGGGTTTTCGATCCCGGCAATCATTTTAAGGAGAGTGGATTTACCGCTGCCGTTGATACCGATGAGAGCTATTTTATCCCCATCGTTCATGCCGAAAGATATATTTTCAAAAAGCTTTTTATCTCCCTGAGTTTTTGAGACTTTATCAAGATTGACCAGATTCATTTTTTTTCCTCATCGTAAAATTCAGAGTGAAATTAAATTTAATAAACTCTTCCTGATTTTCAGCTAAAGATATTTTTAATAATTATATTTTTTTTCAAAGAGATTTGTATAAATTTTATTAACTCAAAAAGAAGGATAAAGTTATGAAAAATGTAGAAATGAGCGTTGAAAAAAACATTTTAACGATTAAAGTGGATCTGACACAGGAATTCGGACCTTCCTCTTCCGGTAAAACCATCATTATAGCTTCAACAGAAGGCAATGTAGCGATTCCAGGCGATGAAGAGAAAAAAATCGGACTTAATATTTACAGAAAGAAATAATCAAAAATTTCTTATTTCCATATTTCTTTCACCCATTCGGGATGGTCAATAAAGGGATTCCGGTTGCCCTGAATTTGATAAATTTTCTCGTTTCTTTTCTTTTCAAAACCATCTACCGGGTCTTCTTCATGCCATTTTAAAAGAGTCGAGAGCTTCCCGATGAAAGGAGTTCCGCCCGATTTATTGACTGTTTCGGTCAGTTCAAGGTTTCTTGAATCTTCGCTTTCATACCGGACAGCCATATAAAAAAGAATTCGGGCAATATCGCCCCTCACTTCTTTTCTCGGTTCCCATGAATCTTCATCAAACCGGTTTTCAGTTTCACCGTCCGGATCCTTATAAATTTCTCCTCCTTCATCAAAATCAAGGTTTCCTCTTTTCGCGTTCACTGTCTTGTCTTCAGGTTTAAGGTTATGCAAATCCGTGCCGATACCCGGAGAAGTCTCAAACTTTCCTCTGTTTTTCGGCCAGATGTGCTCGCGGTTCCAGTAGGAGTTATTTCCGGATGCTTTTCCCCTTGCTTCCCATTTTTTAGAAACAGACCAGCCGGAATAAACTAAAATCACATTTCCGGATAAATCAGGATCCGCATCTGTTTCACAAAGGGCATCCCAGATTTTGGAATAGGGGAGTTTCTGGTGCTCCCGAATAATTTCATGGAGAGCGGTTTTCAGCTCCGATCCTTTTTTTCCAATAGCTTCAGAATAGTAGTTTTCTTTATTTTTCTGTGCTTTTTGACAGGAAGAAAAGAAAAAAAGCGTGAAGATTAAAAAAAATAGAAAAAGCGGTTTTTTCTTTAAAATCATGGTTTTTCCTAGAGGCTGCCGATGCCGATTACTTTTGGGTCTTTAATAAACTTATGGTTTTTGGGAACCAGAATAGATATGGGAGCAGGCATCCCCGAATCCTCTGTTTTTTTATCGATCCATATTTTGTAGATTCTTCCCTGAATCATAGATTCACCGTAGCCGTCATAGGAGTCATAGGTTAAAACCCGTGTGATTTCCGGGGGTATTTTATAAAACTGAATATTTGAATAGTCTTTTTTTAAAGAATAGGGTTTTACATCTTCCCTGAGTTTTTTTCCGGATTCATTGACTAAAAGCCCTCCCGCGATTTTAACAAATTTCTGGGCGCATTCATCCAGCGATTCGCTTTTAGAAAGAATTTCAATATACTGGTTTAAAACTTTCATCACATTTTCAGGAATATCTTCCGCTTTTTCTTCTTTTTGATTCTTGTAACCAAAAGTATTGAATGAGAAAAGAAACAAAGCAAGGATTAAAAAAGCTGTTTTTTTCATTTTGCCTCCAAAAAGATATCCATTATTGAAAATAACATTTTTTATTCAAAAACAAAAAAATAATTCTTATGCGTTTCTGTTTTTTTGGATCGGACTTCCGCAAGTGTTGCAATAAGGAAAATGAACAAAATTCCGGCTCCCGCAGGAAGGGCATTTTCCAAAAAGTTCCAGCCCGCAGAAGCGGCAGAAATTGGGCGCTTCTTCTTCAGGAACCCGGTTTAGAGAAAGTTTTTTCTGAAGACTCCACTGGTTGGAAAGAAAATCTTTTTCACAGGACGGGCAGCAGTGAGCCTTGTAAGATTTTAATGCGGCTTCATGCTCAATTTTTTTACTTCTCTCTTCTTTGGATTCTTCCAGTTCCTTTTTTTTCTTTTCAGTATATCGGATCAGCTGGCGGATTGAATAATAACCCCCGAAGACGGTAAGTATTATACCCACAATATATTTTATATAGCCTCCAAAATCGGGAAGATAAGGCGCGAGCCCGACAAAAAACAGATACAGGGAGAAAAGAAAATAGGAAATCAGCATAAACCGGTAGCGGCTTTTTTTAAGCCTGATAAAAAGAAAGACTCCTAAGGCGAGCAGGGGAAGAACCAATCCTAAACGGATGAAAAAAACTTTTATCATAAATTTTTTATAGGCTGCATTGTAAAGTTCATCGCCTTTATTTTCAATTTCTTCTTGTTTTAATCTGATTTCATTCATTTCCTGATTCAAGGCTTTTCTTTGAGGGGCGAGCGCTTCAATCTTATCTTCCCAGTCCTGGGCAATTTTATTAAAGCTGTCGAGTTTTTTTGCTCTCTCCAAGACTTCCTGATCCTGATTGGGCGAACCAATTGTTTTTCGTGTTTCGATCCAGTTGTCAAATGATTTTTTTTCATTCAGGTATTTTCTTCGGGTCAGTTCAGCCAGTTTGTCATAACCTGATATTTGATTTTCAAGAAGGTTGATTTTTTTCTGAACTTCTTTTTCTTTTAACGCCTGTTCTTTTAAGGCTTCATGATTTTTAAAGTCTTCTGTTTTTGGAGGAATACTCCAGTTGGCAATATCCGATAAAATCTTCTCTCCGAGATTAATTAAAAAGATAGAGAGAAAAAGAGTAATCAAAATCAGAAAAAGTTTGGAAAGAATCTCAATCCGTCTTAAAGAACCCTTATACATGGTATCCTCCTGAAATTATATTAACATATACACAACTGAATATAAATTGCAATTTTTTATAAAACCAAATTGTCATTGTCCGGTCAAGCCGGACAATGACACGGTTTTTGTTTTAATTTTTGCAATTTAAAATCACCCCATTTCTGTACCGCCCTTCATTTCTATTCAGAAGCGGAAATCTATTGAAAATAAAAAATTTAAGTTATAGATTCCGGTCTTTTGCATTTCAAAAACTGGACAGGGCTGCATTTTATATTCAGTTTAGTATCAATGCCTCAAAGCGTAGTATCATTTATAAAAAAATATAACTCAAATAAATATCAAATTCTAAATATTTATCAAGGGTTTTTATTCAAAAAATATAAATTAAAGAAAAATCAAATTTCTATATTCAGGCTGTCGATTATTGAAAACTATACCTTGTTATCATTGATATTTGTAAGTTTATTAGAAAAGGTAGTTGTCTTTTCTTATGCAATCTTTCATAGCTTTTTTTGGTTATTAATCAGAGCAGTACGGTCACTGAGCGGAGCCGAAGTGACACCTCGACTCCGCTCGGTGTCCGAGTTAATTTAAACAATAATCGACAGCCTGATTATTATATTTTAACCTTAATAAAAAAACTAAAAATAGAGTAAGAAAAATTCATTTTGACCGTTTTTCACATTTCACTTGTCATTCCCGCGAAGGCGGGAATCTGTTGAAGATAAATATTTTAAATTACAGATTCCGGTCTTATGCAAGTAAAAACCGGACTGACAGTCGGACATTTTGTAATCAATTTATTATAAGTGATTTATGGAAGATTTGAATATTGAACTTGAACGCAAACAGTAAAAATAAAACAGGAAAAGGAAGTATTTGAATGAAAAAAAGAAGAAGAACTGTTGGAACAATTATTAAATGGGTTTTGTATTCAACCGCAATCACAGTGGTTATTGCCCCATTTATCTTACTCATAATAGAAAAAACAATTAATCTTGATGTAATTAAGTTATTATTTTCAAACATTTTAATTATTTTTTTTAATCAAAGTTTTGCAGAAAAATATTCATTAATAATCTTTAGTTCTCTTATTCTGCTGATTACTTTTACAATGACTATGTTTTTTACAAGAAATACAAAAATTGCTGTAAAAATATACGCTAATTATGATAGAATTAATTAAAAGCGGGTTTTATAAATTAAATTTTTCGATTTTGATAGGATGAATTTTACTGGGAAGGATTTTTTTCTGTGACAGTATTTTTCGGGTTATTTTATTTGCAAGTTTTTCTAACCTATCGCTGTCCGAG
>MIAO01000029.1:0-22684 GCA_001829155.1 Spirochaetes bacterium GWB1_36_13
TAATCCGCTTGCTCGATAGTCCCTTTAATTCTCAAACTATTAAGGAATTAGCCTCATGTTAGCAAAAAGTGTTCCGCTCACTATTGATAAAATATATTAAAATATTCTATATAATTTCAAGTATTATTAATATATATAATCGGTATTTATAGAAATATTACGGAAAAAAACTTGACTTGTTTTCATAAAAACAATATTATTTAATTATAGTAAAATTACGGCATTAAACTATAAAAGGAGTTGTCTATGGAAAATATCAAGTTCTCGAAGAGAGAAAGAAGAGAGTTGAAGGATATTATGGAAGACTATTTCAAGGCGTGCGTGGAGGGAATCGCCGTGGACGGCTCGGATTTTCAGGATTTGGAAAGACTCATTTTATTCAGGAAAAAAGTTTTGTCTTTCTTAAGGGGTTTGTCCCGACTTTAAACAGGACGGTAAAAAAAACACTGGAGGGAAGCTATGAAAGAAATCAAAATTATTGAAAAAGAAGGGATTCAGACAGTCAACGCAAGGGAATTGTGGGGAGAACTGGAAGTAAAAACTGAATATTCTCATTGGATAAAGAAGAGATTAGAGGAATCTTTATCTGAGCAAGGTATTGATTATATCGTTTTTCACAATTCAGTGAATAACGAAAATCAGTTATTTAATCAAAATATTGATTATCCGCACGCCAAAAAAAACGAACGATTTAATCAATCATTTAAGCAAAAAATTGATTATTATCTCACAATTGAAAAGGCAAAAGAAATCTGTATGCTGGAAAGAACTGAAAAAGGGCGGGAGGTTAGAAAGTATTTAGACTCATTATCACAAAAAGAAAATAAGGCAGTAAAAATATTTGAAAACATAGAGTTTGGTAAGGTAGCGACTGTTTTAATTAATGACTTGCCTTATTTTAAATTGGTTGATGTTTGTAATATACTTGATTTAGAAAACAGTAGAGAAGTAAGAAGAAGGCTCGATTCTGAGGGTGTCATTATAATTGACGGCGGTTTAAATAATGACTTAGGCGGAAATATTAATACTAAAACAACATTTATAAGCGAATCTAATTTATATGATGTTATTTTAGACAGTAGAAAACCAGAGGCTAAGAAGTTTAGAAAGTGGATTATTAACGAGGTTATTCCTTCGATAAGAAAAGACGGAGCTTATCTGACAGATAATAAAATCGATGAAATTTTAACCAATCCTGATACAATTATAAAACTTGCCATGCAGGTGAAAGAATCAAGGCAGAGGGAAAAAGCTCTGGAACACAAAATCGAGGAAGACAAGCCGAAGGTGGAGTTTTATGAGGCAGTGGCTGAAAATAAAGGGCTGATTTCGGTTCAGGAGTTTGCCAAGCTGGTGGGGATCGGCTCCAATACGCTTTTTCAGATCCTGAGAAAAGAAAAAATCCTTTTCCATCAGGACGGACGGAACCTTCCGTTTCAAAAATACCTGAATGCCGGATATTTTAAAATCCGTGAAGAGTTTTTTGAGAAACAGGGCGAACGCCAGCTTTATATCCGTGTTTATATCACAGGCAAGGGGCAGGGGTGGTTGAGAAGACTGTTGTTTGAAAAAAAATGTCTGGCAACGGCTTAATGACGGCATTTTTTAAAATGCTTTTCAAGTTTGTTTAAATAGTCGTCAAAGACAGGCTCAGGAATAGGGTTTGCTGGAATACCCCGGATAGTGAGGATAATTATTTTTGTTTTTAGACAAATAATGTCTCTTTTCTGACCTGTCATTGAAATTTCTATTTTAATTTCCGGAATTTTTTTTATCCTATTCAGGATTTCATCAAGGCTGTAAAACTTCAATCAAATGTTCCTCTGTTTTTACAGCTTCAATTACTCTCCCGTTTTCAGAGTGTTTTATGAGAGGTTTTTCAATCGGCTCTCTGTTTCTTTGAATATCATAAGTGATTTTTTCTTTTTTACCATAAGAAAGATATTGAAGATAGGCATTTTTACTTTTAATGTAAGATGTTTCCTTTATCTCGTTAAACTTTTCCCAGTATTTTTCATCTGCTCTCTGAAAAAGAAACTCTCTTTTTAAAATTCCTTCCTGAAAATACTTGAGTTCTATGTCAAAAAAGTTTTTTATCAGATCAATAATCAGATCATTTATATTATCAATCCCTGTAGAAGAAGAATCAATCAAATCATCTGTATCAAGACAGCGTATATAAAGGATATTGTCCTTGTCTTTTGAAATTAGAAAATGAAGATGATAAGATAAATGAGGAAGATGAAAAGAGGTTTCCTCTTCGTGGTAATGTTTTAAATAGATAACTGTCATCCCGTAGGCGTTTTCTATAAAATAATCTGATTTTTTCACAGGACTTCTCTTTTGTTTCTATTTAAATATAATTAAATAGAATTTTTTGTCAAGGGTTTCCAATGAAAATGTCTGGCTACTGCTTAGAAATCAGAAATTGTATCGATTACAGAAATATCTATTTCCCAACTGACGGATATTTCTTTTTTAAGGCTGTTTTCTAAAAAGCTCAAGCGAGAAGTCTCCATGAGCCTTCAACAAATATATCTAATTCATATTGATACTCATCTTCTAAAGTAATTTTCTTTTTACCGGTATAGAAAACCTGTTCGACTTTCATAGTTTTTCTTAAAATATTGATCCTGTCTGAGAAATCATTGATATTATTGTTTGAAAAAACTTTTTCAATATCTTCTTTTTCAGTGCAGTATAATAATTCTTTGATAATGGAAGATACCTTATTAAAAGTTTCTAAAACTTGGCTCATTGCTTTGTCCTTTTTTTTCTTCCTGATAATATAAAATTTACTCAAAATCTCTTTTTTGTCAAGGGTTTTCCATGCCTTGTCCCGACTTCTAAGACAGAAAGGGGGAAGGGATGTATATTATCACAAAAGAAGAGTTTGAGCTTAATGTTGACTCGAAATATTTCGGGTTTGATGAAGTGAAATGTAAAAACTGCTGTAATATGTTTTGGCTGACTGAAAAAAGCAAGGCGTTTTTGAAGATTTTAAATCATTTTAGAAAGTCGGTTGTGAAAAAACCTGTCAGGTTGACAAACCTTTACAGGTGTCCGTCTAAAAATCAAAAAATAGGCGGGTCGAAAGACTCTGCGCATTTAGAAGCGATTGCTGTTGATATGTTTTGTGATGACTTGTCGGTTGATGAACTTTATCGAAAAGCTTTAAAATCCAGTCTTTTTTCAGGGCTGGGAGTCTATGAAGAGGGCTTTATTCATGCGGATATTAAAAACCGGAATATTTTCTGGTGCAGTACAAAAAAGCATGGTGTAGAATATTTTAAAACAGGAGAAGAGGCTTTGAAGCGGTTTTTATCAGAACGGGAGGGGAAATGACGGTTTTTTTAATTGTTGTTGTAGTTTTTATCGGGGTTGTCCTTTTAGTGAGGCAGTTGATAAAAAAGGGCGTGGAATCAGGGGTTTTGAAAAAAGAAAAAATCATTGAAACCTTGGCGAAACACCAGGAAGATGAGCTGAATAAAATGATTGAGGAAAAAGCGAAACAGCTTCGGAAACGGAATGAAGAGGCTTTGAAAAAGAATAAGGTGAAAAAACTCTCTGATCTAAATATGGATGAGATCAGAAAGGAGGGGATGTGAGAAAACTTTTTTTTGTTTTTCTTTTTTTTGTTTTCGGGTGCGGGACGAGTGAAACTGTCAGGATAAAAAAAATGTCGCTTTCAGATGAAAATCAAAAAACACTCTCTGAAGCGTTTTCAGAAGTCTTGAAGTATGAAAAACAACTGGTTGACTACGAAAATCAGACTGAAAACACTATCATAGACTTAAATCTTTCGGATTCAAAAGATGAGACTGTTTTACCGCATTTTAGGGAAAAAATTATGATTGATAAGCTTTATCTGGAAATATTTTTCAAAAAAGACAGGGCTAAGACTTATTTAATTGAATTGCAGGATGTTATGATAAAAACTTTTTTAACAGACGGGGAGGGTGAATGAAGGAAAGTTTCGGGTTTGCGGCTACTTTTATCGGGTCGCTGACCACTGTTTTGCTGGCAGTGATTAATAAAGGCAATGATTACGCTGTCTATGCCTCGCTTTTTATTATTGCCGGAGTAGGGATTTTGTTTTTCTCGAAAATGACCAAAGTAAAAGACGAGTCCAGAATGCCGTTTGAAACGAGAATCAGTATTCTAAAAAGACACGAGATTTTTTATAACTTGAAAAAATGGATTGATTTTGATATCAGGCGGATTGATATTGAGAATAAAAAAAGACAGTGGAATATTCAGACCCATATGAAAATTAAATTTAATGTTTTTCTGGAAGGGCTTTTGAAAGAGCTTGAAAAAATCAAGGAAAGACGGACTGTGGGGGATTATGAATACTGGCATGTTTTTCTCAATAGAGGTATTTTAGAGTATATTGACAAAGCTGTTAAATCAGGGGTAAATGAGAAATACTGTGAAATATTTGAAGAGTATCATCAGAAATCTGAACTCAACACGGCTGAAAGCATTCGTGAAATACTACAGAACCCGCTTTATGATGATCTTGAAAAGTTTTCAGCGATTCTTGACCGCTTCCTCTGGGCGTTCCGTGAAACTCACAATGACATCCACAAAATTATTAAAATGAACGGACGGCTTGAAAAAGCTTTGGAAAACTGGGAAATACCGAGGGGGTGTTGAAGTGGATAATATGAACTCCTGTTTTATGATCGATGAAAAAGACATTCTCGATTTTTATAAAAAACTCCTGATTGTAGAAAAAAACATTCAGGATATGAAAAAAACTCTTGAGGGGCAGTATCAGGTATTGCAGAGGGAGAGAAAACATGATTCATAATGCCTATCAGTATTCAAAATCTGAAATCATTGAAATGATAAGAAGCGGTGAAGGATTTTTTGAACTTGATATAGTCAACGGTTTGAAAAATGTGTTTGTGGGGCACTTCCGGAATCCGTTTCGGATAGGGTATAAAGGAAAATTAGTTGACTGGATTACAGGGTTCGGGCTTATATCCTCTGTAATCAGAAAAAAAATCCAGATCGGGATTGAGTTTAAAAGCTATTCATATCAGATGGCTGACAGAGTAGCGGAAATTATGAAAAGCATTGATATGGGAGAAATTGAACTGGTTGTCTTAAAGCCTGCAAAAAACTGGTTTTACGGCGAAAAACGAAAGAAAATCGCTGAGTATTTTCTTGAAAAATATTCAGGCGAAATTAAAATAGTTAAGGGGTTTTGATGATCTGGCGGAAGAATAAAAACAACGCTTTCCTTGATTATGCAGAGTTTGAGACGGCAAAAATCAGGGCGATTGTGAAGGATATTGTATTGAAAATCTTTTACACAGTTTATGTTATTGCCTTTGTCCGGTTTCCTGAGCTTCTCTGGGAGCTGGTCAGTTTTAAGGGGTTTATTTTGTTTTATGTGTATTGGATAGCCAAGACAGGAGTCAGCCTTGCCGATATTCCGGCACTGCTGACCGCAGTCGGTGTGTCTGTTTATAAGATTAAGAAAGACTTATCGAAACCCGCTGACTGAGATATCCACGCTTGGAATAACAGGAATCGGATTTTCAGAGATGACCGGATATTCGCACTCGAAAAGGATTTTCCCAATAAAACTGTCTGACATGACCGAGGCGTTGTCTGAATACTCAACGGTGAGCGGGGAGATTTTTAAAAATACTCCGCCTGCCGTAAAACCTCTGTCCGCTTTCTGGAGTATCGAGAGAATCCAGTCTGAAACCTGTTTTTCTGTTTTGCCTGAGACAGCAACGGCGAGTTTTTGAACGACTGTGTATTTTCTCACCATCAGTTTGATCGTTCCGTCTTGATTTTTCACCTGTTCTTTTGAGAAAACGGTTTGAATTTCAGATTCTCCCGATAAAATACTTGCCCATCGTCCTGTTTTATACTGGGCTTCATCTTTAAGAGAGAGAAAAATATATTGATCACTCAGTCCTGTTTCCTGTGCGATCAGATTTTTGAAATAAGCTTTAATTTCTGAGATCATTTTTTATCCTTTTGATAGAGTAATTCAAACTTTTTATAAAATTCTTCTTTATCTCTAACAAAAAAAACGCTGTCTTTCTCGTAAAGAATCATAAAATCACTTTCATATTGATTTTTATTTGAAGCGTTAATAATTAGATAATTAATCACATTGTAAATATCGCCTGTTTTTTTATGCCTTGCCTGTTTAAATGATTCAATCTTGTATTCTTTTATCATTTTTCCCCCTTCCCAAACCGGCTGACCCAGTTTTGAATTGTAGTGTTTAAGATTTCCTCTTCTTTTTTGCCTGTTGTAAATTTACTGTTTTGAATACTGCCGATATAGGTTCTGGCTGGGATTCCTTTTTTGGCATAGCCGAACTGGTGAGAAGCGGCGTAGGGCGTATCTTTATTCCCTGCTCCGATAATCAGCTTCATATTTTCGACCCTATGACCGACTGATTTTTTCAGCTTTCCTGTATCTTCCAGAAGATTATCAGTTCCCCGTTTTTCCAGCTTTTTCTTTTTATACCGTTCTGTCAATCCCTGCCAAGCTTCATAATCCGAGTTTTCCTTTTCGATGAAATTATCGAGAACTGCCTCATTGACAATCCTCCCGCCTATTTTTTTCAAAAGCTTTTCTTTATCATTGACCTGATCCAGTGTTTTTGACAGAAAGTCTTTGATCGCTCCGGTGCCTGTGAGCTGGGCTTTGAAAAGTGCCATTGAGAAACTCCTTAAAAATAAAGTCGGTACCGACTTCTATTAAACAGTCAGGGAGGTAGTAATGAGATGAATTGGATAGAGATCTTTAAGGCGGGGAAATACCCGCAGGGAGAGTTCAGCGAAGCGGATTTGAAGGAAATCGAGAAAAACTATAACCCGCAGTTTTCAGAAGCTCCGATCACGCTTGACCACGAGCAGGCGGGACAGGCTTACGGATGGGTTGAAGGATTGAAAGCTTCAGGGAAAAGTCTTTATGCAAAGCTGAAAGATGTCTCTGAGGATTTTAAAAACATGGTGAAAGCCGGAAAATATAAAAACAGGAGTATTGAGGTTTATACAGGTCTTAAGGATAATGACGGGAAGGTAGTCGGGAAGTATCTGAAAGCTTTAAGCTTTTTGGGTGCGAAGACTCCGGCGGTCAAGGGGTTGGCTCCTGTTTCGTTTTCGGCTGAGTCCGACTTTATTTGTTATGAGGAGGTGGATAAGAATATGGATCCAAAAGAAGTATTGGCAAAAATGGAAGAGCTTCAAAAACAGCTGATTGAAAAAGACAATCAGTTTAAAAAGTTTCAGGAAGAGACAGAAGCGAAGATGAAAATGCTCGAATCTGACAATCAGAAGAAAGCAAAAGAGGTTGTCGAGTTTCAGGAAAAGATGAAAGAGAAAGAACTTGAAACATGGGTCAAGGGATTAAAAGGCGTGCTCCCGAAGGATCATCAGAATATTATCCAGTTTGCAAAAAAGCTGGATAAAGATGAGGTGATCTTGTTTTCTGAAGGGAAAAAGTCAAATCCTTTTGATTATTTCAAGTCTTTTATGGAAAGCCTGCCCGAAATCAAGGTAGAGGGCGAAAAGTTCACAACCCAGACGGCTGGAAACACGGAAGGCAAAACGCTTTCCTTTGAAGAGGAAGAGGGGGAAAGAGTGAAACAGTTTGAAGAGGCTCGGAAACTTGCGAAAGAAAAAGGGATTTCTGTATCAGAAGCCCTTCAGATGATTTAAGGGGGAAATATGGCTCATATTGATGTAATGAGAGATACTGTGATCCTCGCAGAAACGGTCGGGGCAAATCTATTTGTGGGAGTTGACGGACTGCTCGGAGGAAATTACGGGGTTACGCAATTCGGCGGAGCTTCGGGGGAAGCGGCGGAAGTGATCACGCTCGGTGTGGCTGATGTAGTGGTCGGGACGGATGATGTGGTCGCCGGTGATATGGTGGTGGCTGACACAGACGGAACAGCTTTGAAGAAAAACTCAACAACCGAGACGACAACCGTTCCGGATGCTGGGGGAGATGTGGTGGTTACTGTGGATCACAAGGTGAAATATTTTGTAGTGAAAAAAGGCGCAGTCTCAGGCGGACTGGCTGAGATTCTGGTAAGGTAAGGAGGTAAAATTGAGCCGGTTAAGTAGTTTGAGGGTTGTTGACCCTATCTTGTCAAACATTGCGTTTGACTACAAGTTTGCGGATAATTCCGCTATGAAGCTTTTCCCACTGGTGAATCATCCGAAAAGAGCGGGGAAAATTACGAAACTGACAGCTGATTCATTTAAACTGATTGACAGTGAACGGGCGCTCCGAGCGATGTCTAAAAGAGTGGATGAAGGGGCTGAAATGGTCGATTTTGCACTTCATGAGTATTCTCTTGAATCGGGGATTGATGATGCTGAACTTTTGGAGGCTTCGGAACCTGTTAAAGCAAAACTGCTTCTTGAGTCGTCCAGGACAAATAAAATTCTCCGTCAGATCGGGCTTTGGCATGAGAAAAAAATGGCTGACTTGGCAGTCGATCCTGCAAATTATCCGTCAGGGAATAAAACAGCATTATCAGGGACTGCTCAGTGGAGCGATTATGATAATTCAAACCCGATTGTGGATATTGAAAACGCAAAAGACGCGGTGCGGTCAAAAATCGGGATTGAGCCGAATTTCGTGCTGATGGGACAGTCTGTGTATAAAAAACTGAAAGAACACCCTGTGATTATTGAAAAAATTAAGTATTCGATGACAGGGGTGGCAACCACTGATCTTTTGAAACAGATTTTGAATGTTTCAAAAATCGAGGTGGCAAGCTCCCTTTATTCCAATAGCGGGACACTTTCAGATATCTGGGGCAAGGTGGTGATTGTGGCGTATGTTCCTGATATGCCGTCTCTGGATGAACCGGCTTTCGGATACACGCTCCGTCAGACAGGATATCCGAGAGTGGAAACCTACCGAGAAGAGAGAAGCCACTCTAATATTATCAATGCAACTGATGTATTAGGCGGACTTATCCTTGGAAATATCGCAGGGTATCTTTATACCACGGTGATCGCATAAGGGGGTGGGCTTTGTTTTTAGTCAACTATCCTGTAAAGGTGGGCGGAAAAATCTATCAGGCAGGCGAGACGGCAGAGTATTTTGATAATGCGGAAAGCCTGATCAAAGCCGGTGCGGTTTCTCTCATCAAAGAGGAAGAAAAACCTGTTGTGAAAAAATCAAGGGGAAAAGATGTACTGTCAAATCAATGATCTATTCAACCAAATGGACTCTGAAAGCCTGAAAAGATACGCAGGAGAGGCGGAAGATACCGGAGATGAGTATATCGGCAGAGTGGAATCGGCTATTTCAAAGGCTTCGGCTGAGATAGACGGTTATCTGCTCGTGAAATATGCAGTGCCTCTCTCCGTTTCTGAAAAAATCTACCCTATGGTTGTAAAAATAGCGGTGGATTTTGCGCTTTTCAATGTGGTTTCCAGACGGGGTTTCGGGAAAGAGGCGAACGAACAGATTATTTTTGAGCGGTATAAAAACGGAATAGAGTATTTGAAAAAAATCTCAGGGTTTAGTGAGCAGGGAAAAAACTCCGCTTCAAGCGGGGGGCTTCCCCTCATCAAAAGCCCTGAAAAAATGTTTAACGACTGGAGAGGTTTTTAATGGAAGAAAAGAAAAGTTTTGAGAAAAAAGACTCTAAAGCCATTTTTCCGGTGGAAACACTGATTGAAAAGCTTAAAAAACCTGCATGGCAGAACATTGCTTTCACTCAGTTTTCAGGCTGGATAAAGGGAAAATCGGTCTCTGAAAAAGAGTTTTCCGACAAGTGGCGGGAGTTTGAAAAGAAATACGGACTGGGAGGTAGCTAATGCCGAGTTTTTACGGTGATGTTTATGAAACGATTGTGGACGGCGTTTCAGGACTTTCGGCAGGCGGTGATCCGTCTTGTCAGATTGTGGGGAGTTGTTCGCTCGGAGAGGTAGGAAAAAAATACCTTCTCGGGAAAAACTCTGATTTATCGGTGCTGGGCGAGGGAAACCTTGTGGACGGGATCAGGGATTTCTTTCTGACGGCTCCGGCTGACAGTGTGATTGTGGCGGTGCCGACTACCGGGGATATTGCAGGAAGTCTCAGTACTGTAACGAAAACAGGCACAGGGACGGCAACCAACGCTCTGACAGGCACTCCAAAATGTAATGCAGAAGTGATTCTGGAAATCACAAAAGCGGGAGCTTTGAACGAGGCGAGGGCAAAATACTCTACTGACGGCGGAGACACTTATACGGAAGAGTTTATTATCCCTGTAGGCGGGGCAGTTACGATTGATCCATGCGGGGCAGTGATCACTTTCACCGAGGGAGGTACTCCGGCAGAAAGTTTTGTCCTGGGAGATACTTACAGTTTTACGGCAACGGCTCCCAAAAGTTCGCTTGCAAAAGTGATTGAGGGTGTGAACGCAGGGCTTGATTTATACAGTCCTGAATTTGTGTTTGTGGCTGAGGATATGGACGATACAGGATGGGCAGGGCTTGGAAGCCTGGCTGATACCTATTATTCGGCTCATAAGCCTGTGTTTTTTATCACCAAACCCGCTCTCCCTTCCGGTGATGTGGATACTTATGTCTCTGATCTGATGACAAAAAGGGCAACATTTGCCCACCGTTTTGTAGTGGTATGTGCTCAATACGGAGAGATCATCGGGGCAGACGGAAAACTGCCGGCACGAAACGGGGCAGGGATTTTATCCGGCACAATCGCTTCCGCCAATGTCAATCAGTCGGTGGGAGAGGTCAATGCTTTTCCGGTTACGGTTTTTAAAATGCCTTCCGGCTGGACTGAGGCTCATTCAAAAACACTGGACGACGGAGGATTTACGGTTTTACGCCGTTATGCAGGCTTAAAAAGTTTATTCTGGGCAAACGGGCGGACCATGGCGGAAAGTATCTCAGATTATCAGTTTATTGAGGTAGTGAGGACGGTTTTTAAGGCGATACGGATTTCAAGAGTTGCTGCACTGGGAAGCCTGCAAGGGGCAGGGGACAGTATCGGGATTGAAAGGCTCAAGGCAAATATCAATACCGCACTCAATACAATGGTGAAAGCTGTGCCGAGAGAACTGACAGGGTTTCAGGTGCTTTTTCCTGACAATCAGGATATTGTCAACAATGGAGCCGCTTTTGAGCTGGAACTTTACGGCGTGCCGATTTTAAGGAAAATCAAGCTTTTCCTGAAATACATGTATAAGGAGGCTTAATCATGGCGTTAATCAACGGAAGGTTTTATGAATGGGGAGACCTGAATATGATGATCGGGCTTTCTCCTTTATCCTCCACGCTTCAGGAGATCAGCTGGGACGATGAAATGCAGAAAGAGTCTATCTATGGAATCGGAAGAACACCAATCGGGTATAGCAAGGGGCAGTATAAGGCAAGCGGGAAACTGACCATGCTTTTAGAAGAATACAACCTGCTCAATGCCATGACCATTAAAAACGCTGTGTCAGGTGTTTTCAATATGCCTCCTTTCAATATCACGCTGATGTTTGCCAATTATGACGAGGTTCCGGCGGTCATTATCCTGCAAGACTGTATTTTCACCAAAAAATCAGTCAAGACGGCAACAGGAGACAAAAGCGTAAAGGTGGAGCTGGATTTTGAGATCACAGGAGATGTGATTGAAAACGGAATCAGCAGTTCAGGGCAGAATCTTTTAGAAAATCTGTAAAAAAAAATATAAAAAAGGAGTGAGATATGCAACTGATACCAAAAGAAGTCAATGATTTTAAGGCGGGCGGAGGCGAGGTGGTTTTCATCGGAAACGATGATTATGAGTTTTATTTCCGCAAACCCAACAAAGCGGATATTTCCAAGATGGTGGACTCGGTGAGGGGAGAAAAGCGGAATCTTTCCAGCATTATGGACAGCACTGTCCGGCAGGCGATGATTTACCCAAGCCCTCTGGAGTATGACGAGATTTTGAAGGAAAAGCCTGGGCTTTATGCCGCACTCTACAACAAACTTTATGAGGATGTGGGGATTACCGAAAGTTTTTTGTCGAAGAAAATCTAAGGCTTGAAAATAATTTTATCAGCCAGATGGAGATTGTCGTTCAGGCAGTTTTTCATCTTGCTGAATCTGAAATCAAGGCTATGGATCTACAAAAACTCTACCAAAAATATAAACAGGCTGAATGGTATGAGAAACGCCAGGCGGTTATTTTTCAAAACGCCATAGTCAAAGCCTTGGGAGGCGGGGAATAAAAGCCCCGCTTTTTTTTCTTAAAAAAGAATCCCGCCGCCGAAAGAAAGAGAATAAAGTTTATATACACTTCCTTCAACAAGCCACATTTGATACTCAGCAAAAAGCATAATAAATTGAACATCAAGTTCAAGCCCAAATCCTATTTTCTGTAAATATCCTGATTTTTTTTCATTCACAGATAATGCGGTTGTACCCATAAAAACAGAAGAACCCTCATGACTCAAATTATAATAACATTCATATGAAGAAAGTGTCAGATAAAGAAAAGAGTAAATTCCTATCATAGCTTTAAAATTTAAATCAATTGATTGATATTCTGATTTAAAATTATCCTGAAGGTAATAATTCCCTGCTTCATAAGACGATTTTCCATTTACAAAATTTGCGCCTAAGATAAGTTTTGTTTTTCCTTCTCTGAAATTAAGAAATGTAAAATCAATTCCAGTTCCGAATCCAGCTCCTTTTTCTTTTGTGCTCTGACTATTGCCAGAATAAAAAAATTGTGAATAATTTCCATAAATAGAACGAATCCCGACTCTATCCAATAAATCTGGATTTTGTAAAAGATATTCCAGTGCTTTCATAGCAGATTCAGGATTTTTATTCTGATATGAATACGAGTAAGTGATTGAAGATAGAACGAAGCTTAGCAAAAGTACAGTAATTATTTTTTTCATAAAACCCTCCAAAGATTTTACTTTAAAAATAACACTTTAAAATTATTTGACAAAAATTATTGAGGCTGATCTGATAAAATCAGATGTTTTTCTTCGATATTGCATAAAATAATTGCAATAGCTCTGACGCTATACTGAATTTTTTCTAATTTATTATCTTTGATAAGATTTTTATGATCTGAAAGAAGTTTTAATAAAGAGGTATAAGTATTTTTTGCAGGCTGAATATCTTTACCGTTTGTTTTTAATCTTGAAAAAGCGATACTTATTGCTATTGATTCACAGAGGAAAGGAGAGTAAGGAGTATTTTTTATTATTTCTATAGGGTTATTTTTTAAAAAATAATGAACGGTAAGAGCAGCTACTTTATGTCTGTCAAGTGTTGAGATTTTAAAATACTTTTTCCATTTAGAAAGATTGGACCAGTAATCATTTATTATTTTTTCAATATTTTTTGAATTATATTTAAAAACACCTTCAAATTTTTTATTAAAATTTTCAACTATTTCACAAATAGTTTTTAAGCGTATTTTTTCTTTATCTTCCTGATAACTTTCCATTAATTTCCCGAAAATACTTCAATCGCCTGATCCATAAGCATTAAATCAGTATCAATCCTGTCTTTTGCGTTTTGAATCCAGAGATTATCATCTGTCGGGTCATCTGTATTAGGAATGTTCATTTGAGCTATTTTATTAATAAAATTCTGATCTGAGTTATTCAGATATTTCAATTTATATCCCATAGCTATTTCTCCAAGTGTTTTTTTTATTTATAAAATATATCCAAAATCATAAAAAAGTCAATACTCACTTAAACCAAACCTTGATTTTAAAATCGGTTTTAACCGACTTTTATAAAAAAAGGGGAGAGTACGCTATGAAAGAAAAGGATTTATTTATATGCACCTCATGTTTTATCATCAGAGCGGACGATGTTTTCATGATTATGCAAAACAGCTGCGATATTATCCTTATATTTAAAGATGAAAAAAAGAAACCCTTATCTTTTACATTTGATGATGAAGAAAGGGCTTGTTATGTTATAGAGCAGGCAATTCGGAGTTTGAATTAATCAGGAATAGATAAAATATAGCTCCTGCCTTTTTTTATTCTTTTTACTAAATTAGATTTTTCAGCAATGTATAAACTATATTGTATTTCTTCTTTCTGGATTTCTTTGAAATATTTAAATAGGTCTGACTGTAAAATACCAGGAGTCGCTTTGATAGTAGGGGTAATTTTTCTTAAGATTTCATTAAAAAGCGGGTCTTTTTTGAGCGCAAACTCAAAATAATCATTTTCTACCTTCTTATATAAATCTTCAAAAATATAGTCGTTTAAAATATTATTCTGCCGTGCCGCTTCAACGGCTTTTCGGTAAGAACCCCTTGCCATATCGAAATCATTTATATTTTCATAGTATTTTGCTTTATTATAGTGAAACTGCAAGCTTTTTATCCTGTCTTTTTTAAGCATTTCGAAGTGCTCTGGGTGATTTTCCTGTAGATTATTTTTCCATGTTGTTTCGGCTTTTTTTGTTTTTCTATATTTTTTTATTTTTTGAATAGAAAAAGCGTTTTTAAACATTTCAGCAAAATATCCAATTACTCCAATAATAATAAAAATAATTATAATAATAATAACTGCTGTCATTTTTTAACCCTAAGTTTTTTTTCAGATTTTTCTATCCTATCGCTCCAATTACCAGCCCATCCTTGTTTTTTTGCTTGTGTGCATATTTTTATAACATCTTCATATTTTTTTTCTTTAAATAAAATAATTGCAAGCTGTTCGTATCCTTTGTGTGATGGAATAGGGCTTCTTGGATATGCTTTTTTAAAGCCCTTTTTAGCAAATTCTGAGATATTGATTTGTTCGTGGCAATAAAAGATAGATTTCTCAAAATACCTTACATTTTCTCTTTTTTTATAATACATTTCAACAAGATCTGAAAATAAAAAGTGAAAATCTAAAATATTATCATTTGTTATAGGATATGATTTGATTTTTTGGATTAATTTTTCACGGTATATTTCCTGATCGTTAAAATTAAAACACCTTTTTAAAGATGATAAAAATTGGACTACATTGTATGATAATATTATGTCTCCACTTAAAAAACACTTCCTATTAATTAAAGAAAAAGAGTTTTCATCATCCGGCAAACTATTTAAAATAACATCTTGTTCTATTTTTGAGAGTCCGTTCCACCAATCTTCTAAATGGTAATATCCGATATACCCGCCTATTTTTTTGCTGAAAAACCCCATAAAAAACTCCTATTTTATTTAAAATAAACCTTGATTTTAAAATCGTTACTTCCTGAAAGCGGTCTTAAAGAATTCTGATACCTGATAGAGTAAAACCTCAATATTGCCTGCGGTGTAGAGAGAGGCGAGGGTTTTCAGTTTTTTTCTGTTTTCGATGGAAGCGATGATAAAATCGCTCATCGTCATGTTTTCGGTGCCTGCAAGTCTTAAAAACTCATCCTTCTGATCTTCGGTGCAGGTGGCGATAATAGATGATTTTCGTTTTTCTGAAATTTTTTTCATACTATAAATATCGTAAAATCAGAGTGTAAAATAAAATATGATAATAATTTTAAGTTAAATTATATTGACAAATATTAAAAATATATTATCTTTTAATGAAAATATAGTATAAAAAGAGTTTTTTAGAATGTATTTAATGATCGAAACTGTCCAGCTCCTCTTTTGTGTATCTTCTTTTAAAAACCTGTTTATTAATCATTTCATTTACTTTTTCCTGCATATTTTCAAGATTCATCGGGAGTTTTCCTCCAGAATAATGTTCAGTTTTACACTTTCGGCAATGCCCGCAGATTGTCAAAGGAGTTTCATCGTTAGGACAATAAGGATTCCCTTCCTTATCCCAGAGAATGCCGAATTTAGGGTAAAGTTTATTATTCTGATCGTCCTCAATCTGTTTTTTCAGGCTGATGATCTCTTTTTTTCTTTGGCGGTTCACGATGAATAAGACGGCAATCATGGATAGAAAAATCAGGGTGGAAATCATAAGGACTCCTGCGGTTTGTTTGCTGTCTAAAGTCGGGACGGCGAGATCCCAGACGGAAGACAAAAACCCTGAAAGCCATTTTCCGATAAAAGCGATGAGGAAAATTAAAAGCCCTGTGATTGTTTTAACTGCCAGATTTTCAAAAAGTTTTTCTTTGATATTCATTTATTCACCTTCAAATGTTTTTTTAAAGAATTTTTCAGAAAGCGTGAAGTATGTCTCAATATTTCCGTTGCAGTATATGTCCGCATTATGTTTTGCACGCTCCCAGACTTCTAATGCTTCCATTACCAGTTCGGAAACTGTTGTTTCGTTTTTGACGGCAATTTTTAGTATTTCGTTTTTTCTTGCAGTAGTGCAGGCGGCTCTGATAGCGGTATCTTTTTTATCAGTTGTTTTTGGTCGTCCTCTTTTCTTATCCATTAAAAATCCTTTAAATAGAATATTGTTTAATAATTATCGACTGGATATTATTTTAAAATCCATAGAAAAAATAAAAAAAACTTGACAAAATATTTTTAATGGATTATATTATTAGTATATGGTTTTTAAAATATTTTTAAGTCTATCGAAAATAATTAAGGAGGAGATATGGCAAGGACAGAGTCAAAAGAAAAAACAGTAGGGCTTTTTGTAAAACTCCCGCAGGATACAATCCGTCAAATCGACGAGCTGGCAAAAAAGGAGCTGCGCCCCCGTGCGAGCCTGATTGCCTATATCGTGAGAGATTATGCAGAGAGAATGAAAACAGCGTAAAAACAAAAGGAGGGTTCAATGAGCGGTCATTTATCCAGTAATTCTTCAATTTTGTATAAAAGCACTTCTATTGAGCCCTTCGTGTGCTTATCGGCGAGGGTTTCGAGTTTTTTATGCAGATTAAAAAGCTTCCAGAAAAACATTGTCAAGTTTCCGTCTGTGTGTTTTTTTGCTTTTTCAATGACTTCACTTCTTTTTTCTTCTGTCATTGTAAAATTGATCTGCGGTCTTTTAGCCATAATTACACCTGTTTTTTTATTTAATTATCGTCTTTTTTATACGGCTGGTTTATATAAAAATGCTATTATAAATCAACTATTTCTATATTTTTCTAATATTTTACTAACATTTTTCTTGACATTTGCCGAAAAAGTATTTACTTTTATATGTTAGTAATTTACTATAAAACAAAAGGAGGAGTTATGTTAAATCCAAAAAACCTTAAACCAGGGCAGGAGCAGTATGAGGAGTATTACTGCGCTCCTGTGAAAAAAAATCTTGTTCAGTATGATTTTAGGTATCAAAACGGAAATTTATTTTCATGCGTTGGAAAAACGCTTGATGAGTGCAGAAAGAAAAGGGATAATTTTCAAAAAATATAAAAAACAAAAGGAGGAGTTATGACACTCAAAAAAAACATTATGGTGCGCATGAGCGAGGAAAACAAACGGCAGATCGCCTATCTGACAAGTCAAGCCGTGAATGTTTCCCAGCTGATGAGAAACGCCATCGAAACCAAGTATCTGGAAATGCGGGAAAAAGAGCTTGCAAAAGCCCGAATCGAGGCAAAGTTTCAAGAACTGAAAAAACAAAAGGAGGAGACGGTATGACAATCACAAATGAAAACAAACTGCCGGAAGTCTTGGTCAGGGCATTGTCAAAGTCCGATTATTCAAAGAACACAAGGTATTCAGTAACACAGATTTTAAAGGAGGCGAGACCTGTAATTCTTGAACAACGGCACTATTCTGAGCTGACTCAGGATATTACAGAAAGACTCTGGAGCTTTCTGGGTTCATCTATCCACAATTTTTTAGAGAAAGGTGAGGATGAAAACAGTATTATCGAAGAACGGCTGAAATATAGTTCAGTTTCAGGAAAGTTTGACTACTACGACGCAAAAACAAAAACGCTTTACGATTATAAAATCACTTCCGTCTGGACTCTGGTTTTCAACAATCTTGAAGATCATCAGAAACAGCTTTCAATTTATGCGTATTTTCTCCGTGAAGCAGGCTTTGAAGTAGAAAAAATCGCTAATATTTTTATTCTCAGAGACTGGAAAAAAACAGACTACGAGAGGGGAGTCCACTCTATTTCTGCACCGATTCAGGTAAAAGAACATCCTATTCTTGAAAAAATCAACGGGCTATTAATTCCCGATTTTCTGGATGAGCGGATTGAGTATTTTGAAAACGCTGAAAAAATTTCTGATGAAAATCTCCCTTACTGCACGCCTGAGTATCGGTGGGCTGAAAAATCAATGCTAAAAATCTACTGGAATGAGTCTACAGCCAAAAAACCTTCCAGCCTGAAAAATTATGACCCGTCCGACAGGGAAATGGCGGAAAAATATCTGGCTCAATTAAACGAGGCAGGAAAGGGAAAGAAAACCTACCGCCTCGAACTGGTGAAAGGGAATGAATACAAACGCTGTGATTATTGCAGTGTTTCGGAAATATGCAGTCAGTTTAAGGAGGCTTGCGGTGAAAATCAATAAAATTAAATTTAAACAGCTGAGAGACGGACATCATGCACTTGATCTTTCGTATATCGTCAGTGAAAACGGCTTTTATGTTGAATATCAGGTGAAAAGAACTGAGCAGATTACAGAAGATTTTGAAAACGATCTCTTAACGCTCATTATGACCTATTACAGAAATATGATCCCGATAAACGGAAGATTAGATGTGAATGATTATTCGACAGATATTGAAAGTGTGGGCTCAATCGCTTTAGACGAAATAAAAAAAACAGACTCTTCTTATCAGCACAAATTCATGATCCAGTACAAAAAAAATATCCTGAAAATCGAAACCGGAAAAATTGAGACAATGAAGTTTGAAAATGGAGAAATGACTGAAACAAAACACAGCAAACTGTTAGAGCGTATCTTCGCACACGCAGAGGCTTACGCAAACGGTGAAAACGGAGAACCCAAGCTTTTTGATATGACAAAAACAGCGTAGGGGGAAGAAAATGGAGGAGAAAAAACTAAAAAACATTTATCAGTCTATCCCTGCTGTGATGGGGAAGATCAAGGCAGTAGAAAAAGACCATATTAATCAGGCTCAAAAATACCGTTTCCGGTCAATCGATGATGTTTATAACGCCTGTAATAAAGCCATGGCAGAGGAAAAAATTACGATTGAGCCTAAATATAGTATTTTAGGGAATGATTTAAACAAAACAGACCGTGGAAGCTTTGTCAGGAGCGTGGTTTTACAAGGAAACTATAAAATCATAGCTGAGGATGGAAGTTTTATTGAGATTTCCACTATAGGCGAGGCAATAGACCACTCAGATAAGGCTTTCAACAAGGCAATGAGCCAGGCTTTTAAATACGCTTTGTTTCAGGTTTTCATGATCCCAACTGAGGAAGATAAAGACACTGAGACGAAAGACAACCCGATTCCTCCGAAAACTCAAACCAATCCCAAAAAAGAAGAACCGAAACAGGATCAGAGTCTTGAAAACGAACTCAACGAAGAGACAAAAATCAATATCGTAAAAACGAAAGCTTCTGAAATCATGACGAAAAAAGGGATTAAAAAACAGGATCAGAAGAAAAAAGTTCAGGAAATCAGGGACTTATTGAATTTTGATAAGGCTGTGATTGATTTTTCTCTTAGAGACTGGGAAACGGTTGTAAGATTCCTTGAGGATGAGAAGTAATGTTTTTAAAAGTTTCTCAAACAAAAAGGGTAAAAATTGATAATATCAACGAATTCTCAATTTTTAAAAAAGATTTGAAAAAACTGAACGAAAAAGCCTTGACAACAATTCAAGGGGCAAGGCAAAAGAAATGGATAGAACGGAGAATCAGTATCCAGACTTATCCAGGGTTGAAGGGAAAATATTTTTACCTTTTAGAGTTCACTTCAGGCGAAAACGATGAGTATATTCAGGCATTGACTGAAAGAATTGTTAGTGTTTATATGATCTCGATTGAGGTCAACGGACGGAAATTTGAATTAGAACAGGTTTATAAAAACCTGAAAACAGCCAATCAGTTTTTAGACCGGCTGGAAATCAGATTACAAAAAAACTAAAAAAATATGAAGAAAAATAAGGAATAATAAAGAGGTGTTTTTATTTATATATACTTGATTTTTAATAATTTGTTAGAACTGCGGATAAGATAGATTATGTTAACTAGATTTTTTTTACTGCACTTCTTCCTCTTCCTTCTTCACCTTTCTTTCTTCCCAAAACATTCTGGAAAATTCATCAATCTGTTTCTGCTCTTCCCGTTTTTGATTGTATTTAAATTCTTCATAAGCTTTTTCTTTCAGTTTTTCAAAGATTTCCCTTTGTTTTTTTGCTTCAAGGTAAGAAAGCCTGGCAATATCTATCTTTTTTTGAACTTCTTCCATTTCTTTTTCAGAATTAATAAAAGTCTGACTGATGCCTGTTAAACACTGCTGGACAAAATGAAGCTGCACCGGGTCTTCTGAAAATTTTGATATTTTATTCAAAAGACTGTTTTTTTTCAATTTTCCTTCTTCAATTTTTTCCTTTAATTGATTATAAAGACTGATTTGTTCAGCCAAAGCCAATTTTTTTTTATTTTCTATCTGAAATCTGTAGTCTAATACTTTCTGAAGTCTGAAAACAAATCTTTTCATATTTTTGTCTCAATTATCTTCTTTTTCTTTTTTGATTAACCGGTTCCGGGTTTATAATGTGGTTTAAGGAAGCTAAAATTTGATCAAAAGTAAAAAATTCATGAATGTCTTGTTTTAAAAAATTGATAATAGAAGGATAAAGCTGGATAGCAATATCAATTTTCGGGTTGCTCCCCCGCTGATAGCCTCCGACATTGATTAAATCTTCCTGTTCTTGATAAACAGCGAAAAGTTCTTTCAGCGTCATAGCAAACTGCCTGTGTTCAGGGCTTACGATTCCTATCATTGATCTGGAAATACTGTTTAAGACATCGATAGCCGGATAATGCCCCTTGTCTGCCAGATGGCGTTTGAGCATAATATGCCCGTCAAGGATACCCCTTACAGCATCGGTGATTGGTTCATTAAAATCATCTCCCTGCACCAAAACTGTATAAAAAGCTGTGATACTTCCGTTTTTTGAATTTCCTGTTCTTTCCAAAAGTTTTTGGATAGTCGAAAAAACGCTTGAAGTATAGCCGCCGATTCCAGGAGCTTCCCCCAACCCTAATCCGATTTCTTTTTGAGCCATAGCAAGCCGTGTCACTGAGTCCATCATAAAATTGACACTGTAACCCTGTTCCCTGAAAAATTCAGCGATTGCGGTGGCTGAATAGGCTGCTCTTACTTTCATGAGCGGAGAAGTATCTCCTGTGGCTACTACTAAAATACTTTTTTTAAGCCCTTCTTCGCCTAAATCATTTTCAATAAACTCACGGACTTCTTTTCCCCGTTCTCCTATTAGTGCAATAATGTTTATATCTGCTTGAATATAACGGGCGATCATTCCAAGAAGCGTACTTTTTCCAACCCCGCTTCCTGCAAAAATCCCAAGTCTTTGTCCTTTTCCTACGGATAAAAGACCGTCAATTGCTTTTATTCCAGTAAAAATCTGTTCTTTGATTAAAGGTTTAGTCAGAGGGTTGGGAGGTGAATTGAAAATTGAAGCTTTATTTTGTGAAAAAACCTGAGATCTTTCATCCATAGGATTTCCCAACCCATCGATTACCCGTCCGCGGAGGCTTTCACTGATCTGAAGTGTCAGCGTGTCTCCCATTGTTTTTACTTCACAGCCTGGATAAATGCCTTCTACATCGTAATATGGCATTATAATCATACTTTTATCTCTAAATCCGATAATTTCACCGAAAACTTCTTTTGATTGATTGTAGGGATTCTGCAGCATGATTTTACACACTTCCCCTACTTTCCCAATAGGACCATTGGTATAAATAATTGAACCCTCAACTTTTGTAACGGTTCCCATAAGACGAATCGGGTCAAGTGTCTGGACAGCATCAAAATATTTATCAAATAACGCCAATTTCCCCTCCCGAATAGAAATATCAATTAAATTTAAGCATGATAATTAAAAAAATAAAAAAATACAGAAAAATAAGCGGCATAAAACCGCTTATTAAAAAAAATTATTGTCCCGGCGCTTTGTAGTTTGCTCCGTATTTTTCTTTGAAAATATCATCAAACTGATCAGAATAGAATCTGACATCATCGATCATGCTTCTAAATTCAATTTTATCCAACCCTTCGATTTCCCTGTTGCTGATCAGCATCACCAGTTTCCCCCTGACAGCAAACCAGCATCCGACTCCAGTCGCATTCATTTCAAGAATATACTGATAAAGTTCTTGTTTTTTTACAGGATCAGATGGGATTTCCATAATCTTTCCGCTGACTTCGATACAGTCCTTTGTTCCTCTCCTTCCGGGATTAGAAAATAATTCCACATGAAACTCTGCAGATCCTTGGCGGAGCCACCAAATGTCCTTGTTTGGGTCTTTACAGTCTGATTCAGGGACACCCCACTCATTTAAAATTTCATTGATATAACCGATTGCCGTTTGTTTTGCATCCATTAGATACACCCTCCTGTTTTTTAATACTTGAAATAAAATTAAATAATAATATAAGTTAATTTTAAAAAAAATCAATTTTTTTTAAAATAAAAAATATATTTTTCTGGTAGCAATTTTTTTTGTGGCAAGGATTAGGAATCTTTGTTCTATCAATCTGCCCCTCCGTTCGGCTTCACTTCGACTCCGCTCAGTGACCGCCTGCCGAAGGTCGGGAAATTTTTATTTCTATTTAAAATT
>MIAO01000029.1:22711-23026 GCA_001829155.1 Spirochaetes bacterium GWB1_36_13
CTATTTAAAATTCCGGTTTGCAAATCATCCTGATTTGCGTTTAAAATCATTTATTTACTATAAATCATTTTATTGATTTTCATTTCTTTAACCCTGCACGCGGCAGGGTTTCCCATCCTCCCCTTGTCCTTAAAGACTTAAGGATAAGCGGGTTAGGGGGTTTGGATTTGCCACCCTCAGGAAAATCTGAAATAAAGAATATTCGATTAAAACGAGAAATGGATCAATAAGACAAATGAGAAAACGATAGGTTAGAAAAACTTGCAAATAAAATAACCCAAAAAATACTGCCACAGAAAAAAATCCCTCCCATAT
>MIAO01000030.1 GCA_001829155.1 Spirochaetes bacterium GWB1_36_13
AGATCGTCTTTAAAGATGCATCGTTTCAGATCCTCCGTTTTGTAGCGGGGCTGAAATTTGAGAATTTTTCTGGCTTCTTCGTTGATCGAAGGGCTTTTCACAAAATCCATGACTTTGGCGTAAACTTCAGGCCGGTGGATATAGTTGATGAAATCATAGGCCAGTTCTTTGTTTTGAGAGCTTTTTAAGATAACCATGCTGTCGATGTACATCTGGCAGCCTTTTTCAGGAAGAAAAAAATCGGTGTTGTTTTTCATCTCGTCATCCAGTTCTTCAAAGACATTTTCAGCATAGCCGTGCACTACCCAGTATTCGCCGTTGGCATAGCCTTTTCCGAAAGACTCGGCATCAAACTTTAAAATATTTTTTTTCCATTTCATAACCAAAGCTTTTGCTTGTTTGAGTTCTTCCGCTTTGACGCTGTTGGGCGAGTATCCTAAAGTCATCAGGGCAGACCCCAGTACTTCTCTCATATCATCGAGAAGCGCCATTTTCCCTTTCAGATCGCTTCTTTCAAAAAGAGAAAAATCTTTTGAATAGTTTTTTACTTTTTTCTTATTGACCGCGATTCCGGTAGCTCCCAATACATAAGGAATGCTGTATTCCATGCCCGGATCGTAGGTGATGAGATCGGTGAGGCTTTTGTCTAAATATTTCAGGTTGGAAAGCTTGCTTTTATCGAGTTTTTCCAAAAGTCCCGCTTTTTTCATGACCGATACATAATCGTTGGTGGGGAAGGTAATATCGTATCCTGTGGCTCCGGCTTGCAGTTTGGCATACATTTCTTCGTTGGATGAAAAAACATCGTAAATTACTTTGACCTTATACTCGTTGACAAACCCGTCAATCACTTCCTGAGGAATGTAATAAGACCAGTTGTAAACAAAAAGAGTGTCTCCTTTTTTTTCTTTTGAGCATCCGGCAAAGAGGCTGAGAAGCATGAGAAAAATAAATAGTTTCTTCATTTTGAAACTCCTTTTTAAGATTGATAAATATATTTTTGCATATTTTTAGAAAGCAGGGCTAAAAAAGCGGTGGCGGCAATGAGGATTACGGCCAGAGCATTGATTACGGGCGAAACTCCGAAGCGGATCATGGAGAAAATATGAAGCGGTAAAGTGGATGAACCGGGACCGGAAACAAAAAAAGTGATCACAAAATCATCGAGTGAAAGAGTCATTGCCATGAGAAATCCTGCAATGATGCCGGGCTTGATAATGGGGAGAATGATTTTTAAAAGCGTGTCTTTTTCTTTTGCGCCGAGGTCATACGAAGCTTCAATGACCGAATAGTCAAACTCCTGAAGGCGGGCGATCAGGATAAAAAGAACATAAGGAATATTAAAAGTGGTATGGGCAATAAAAATAGTGGTAAGACTCAGGTTTAAGCCTATCCCTGCAAAAAAAATCAGAAGCGAGATCCCAATAATAATATCAGGCAGCATCAGGGGCAGGTAGCTTACGGTCTGAATCAGTTTTTTGTGGCGGAAACGGTACCAGTAGATACCGATCGCTCCCAGTGTGCCGATCACAGTGGAAGCCAAAGAAGAAAGAAGCGCGATGATAATACTGTTTTCAAACGCGTTCCACAGTTCTTTTGAACGGGTAAAAAGCTCTTCATACCAGTGAAATGAAAATCCTGTCCACTTCATGGTTTTTCCCTCATTGAAAGAATAAATCACCAAGACTAAAAGGGGAAGATAGAAAAAAAGAAGGGTAAAGATAAAAAATACAAAGGAAATCTTTTTCTTTTCTTTCATTTGACAGCCTTCTTTTCATTCTCGTTTTTTTTCATGAAAACAAGAATCCCGATAATGGTCAATAAACTGAGGATCAAAGAAATAGCGGACGCTAAAGGAAAGTTTCGGGTGATGATAATTTCACGGGCAATCACATTCCCAAGCATCATAGAGCTGGTGCCTCCCACCAGTTGGGGTACGGCATAAGAGCCGAGGGCGGGGATAAAGGTGAAAAGAAAAGCAGTGTAAATCCCTGATTTGATGCCGGGGATAAAAATCTTTTTCAGTCCCTGAAAATGGGTTGCCCCCAGATCCTTGGAAGCTTCCAAAAGTCCGAAATCAAATTTTTCAATCGTTGAATAAAGGGGTAAAATAGCGTAGGGCAGGTAGGTATAAACCGTGATCAGCACCACGGCATAGGGGTTATACAAAAACTGGAAATTGTCTGATACAAGCCCTGTTTGAATTAAAAAATTATTAATAAACCCATTGTTGCCCAAAATTGCGATCCACGCGTAAATCCGGATCAGAAAATTGACCCAGAACGGGATGATGATAAAAAGGAGAAGCGAGTCTTTATATCGGCTTTTAGCCATAAAATAAGCGGTCGGCAGAGCCAGAAACAGGGTTATCACCGCTACGGCGATTGAAATGTAAAGCGTCATCCATGCGATTTGAAGCACGGTCGGGTTGAATAAAAAAGCAAATGCGTCTAAAGAAAACGACCGCTCCACCCCTCCGAAAGGAGATTTTTTTAAAAAACTGTACAAAAAAATAATCAGGGTAGGACCTATGAAAAAAAACGCAAGCCAGACAGAAAGGGGAAGCGAATAGATTGTGCCGTAGTTTTTTTTCACTTGGAAACCTCAACCAGAAAACTGTCGTCTGCATCCCACCAAAAATACACTTCCTCTTTCCAGCCGATTCTCTCGGATTCTTCAAAATAGGAAAGATGAGGTTTAAAAGCTTTTAAAATAAACCCGTTGATATCAATGAAAAACTTGCTTTGAAATCCGTGATAAATAATCTCATCCACTTTTCCCTTCAGGATATTGAAGTGCTGGGAAGAGGTTTTCTGAGGGTTTTCTCTTTTGACCCTGATTTTTTCAGGGCGGATGGTGAGTTTGACCTTATCGCCGATTTCCACACTCTGATCCATATCAAACTCAATCATCGTTTTTAAGGTTTCTGAGTAAAGTTTGGCAAATTTCCCGCCTTTTTCTTGGACAATGCCTTCAATAAAATTGGTTTCTCCGATAAAATCCGCCACAAAAGCGTCTTTCGGGCTTTCATAGATTTCAGAAGGGGTGCCGATTTGAAGGATTTTTCCTTCGTTCATCACCGCTACCCGGTCGGAAACGCTCAAAGCTTCATGCTGATCATGGGTGATATAAATGAAAGTGATGCCGGTCTGGTCGTGGATGGAGTCCAGTTCCACCAGCATGTGCTGTCTGAGTTTGGCATCTAATGCGGAAAGCGGCTCGTCCAAGAGTAGGATGCCCGGCTGGTTGATCAAAGCTCTGGCAATGGCAACTCGCTGTTTTTGACCGCCTGAGAGTTCTTTGGGGTATTTTTTTTCATACCCTGAGAGTTTCACCATGTTTAAATATTTTTCCACTTCGTTTTTTATCAAGGGTTTGGTCATTTTTTTTATTTTCAATGGGAAAGCGATATTTTCATAAACAGTTAAATGGGGAAAAAGGGCGTAGCTTTGAAAAATGGTGTTGGTTTTCCGCTTATTGGCAGGATAGTTTTTCATATCAACATTGTCTAAAAGCACTACTCCGCTGTCTTCTTCCTCAAACCCCCCGATGATTCGTAAAAGAGTGGTTTTCCCGCAGCCGGAAGGTCCCAGAATTGAAAAAAATTCACCGGATCGGATATCAAAAGATAAATTTTTTAAAACCTGATGGTTATCAAAGCTTTTAGAAAGACCCTGAATTTCAACTGATGTACCGGACAAGGCAGACTCCCGAATAAAAATAAAAAAAAACCAATTAAAAATTAGTGAAAAAATATGAAAAAATTAAAAATATTTTATGACAATGTTTGGGCAGCAATTTTTTTTTGTGGCAAGGATTAGGAATCTTTCCCGACTTTCGGCAGGCGTGCACTGAGCACAGCCGAAGTGACACCTCGACTCCGCTCGGTGTCCGAGTTAATTTTAATAATAATCGACAGCCTGAATGGTTTATTTCCCCTTTAGATGGGCTTCCAGTTCTTTGTAGATTTCAGTGAGTCTTTGGCAAAGGAGGTTGGCAGTTTTCTGCTTATCCGGATCGGTACCGAAAAAATCGGGGTGATATTTTTTGAGCAGGGTGCGGTAGGCTTTTTTGACTTCTTCCAGATTGGATCCAAAAGGGATTTCCATGGCAGCATAGCACCGGGCTATTTTTTCCTGATAGTCATCGTTGTCATAACGCTGGTTTTTTCTTTCGTTATGAAAGTAGTTTTCGTAATTTTCATAGTTATACTGATTTTTTTCTTTGTGTTTCGCAGTTTGAAGTTTGTCTTCGAGTTCTTTTCTGAGTTTCAGTTTTTCATTGAGTTCGGTCTGGAGAAGATGAATTTTTTTATCCAGTACTTTTAAAAGTTTTTCGTAATAAGAAGAATGAAGACCGTCTTCAAAGTAAAACTCATCGGGGTCGTCATTATTCAGAATATCTTTTAAAAGCTCCTGTAAAGAGACTGAATAAGCCTCAGAAAGTCTTTTGAGAAGATCAAAAATACTGGACATCAGTTTTTATTTTTCAGCGTAAAAAGGACTGGTTTGTCCTGATACTGACCCTGTCCGTATTTTTTCTCAAAAAACCGGATGTCAAAGAGGGTGATTTCAGGAATCAGTTTGATTTTTTGAGAATGGTCGTTATAACCATAGACTGCTTCTTTCGGCAGTATGATTTTAAAGCTCTCGCCCAGCAGAGGGTTTTTCTCTGTGTGAGATACAGCCAGAAAAAAAAGGTTTTGGTTTTGCCCTATTTTTTTCCCTTCATAGGAAAGTTCGTTGTCTTTCTGATTTTTAAGCTTGGAAATTGACCGTAAAAAATATTTATTGGGCACATCGTTTAGATCATAGGTAATAACAAGGGCGGCTGATTCTGATTTGAAAAAATTTTGAACCCAGAGCACAAAACCTTCTTTTGTTTTTTCTATGTAATAAAAGGAAGAAGGTTTGGATTGAACCTGATAGATTTGTTTTTTCTTTTTCTTCTCTTTTTTGAGTGTTTGAGCTTTGATTTTATTTCCGGTCTTTTCGATAGGGGCAAGCTTAATCTGGGAGGCGGTAGCCAAAGGCTGGTTTATTTTTTTATCTTCCTCTTTAGCGCTTGTTTTGATCAGTTTGTCCAAGTCGGTTTTTTGTTCGTTCTCATCCAGTTTCTGGAGGATATTTTCAGTTTTCGAAGTCAGACTGTTTTTTTCTGAAATTTCATTGGTTGTTTTTTTGTTGGTTTCAATGCTTTGAAGGGGGAGGACGATGATTTCATTTTTGCCTTTGCATCCGGCAAAAAGAAATAAAAGGGATAAGATAAAAACGATTTTTCTCATTTTTGATACCTGCTAGTTTAATTTAAAACTATCTTATTAACGGCATTTATTTTATTAAATTTAAATGCGATTTATTTTATTGTAGTGAAATGATTTTAAATTGCAAAATTTAAACATAAACAGTGTCATTCCACGGCTTGACCGGGGAATCTACAAAAAAAGATAATCAATTTAATAGATTGTCCTATCAAGCCAGGCAATGACAATTTGGGTTTGTAAAATTTGCAATTTATATTCAGTTGCGGATAAATTAAGAAAAAAAATGGAGTGAGAATGCTGGAATTATTGGAA
>MIAO01000031.1:0-14806 GCA_001829155.1 Spirochaetes bacterium GWB1_36_13
AAAAAATATGATTATCAGTGTCCTAAATAGAAGTGAAAACAGATGAGTCATGAAGCAAGCATTGTAGCAAAAGTCTGGAGTTTTGCCAGTGTTTTAAGAGATGATTGGCTATGGTGATTCTCTGGAACAGGTGACATAGTGCCAGCACCGATTAGAAATTTCCGCTTTTTCCAAAAACAGGTATTTTTTAACAAATCAAATAAATTTTTGTTTATATACTGAAATGGTTTTAAATTGCAAAAAAAAGACCCCTTTCTGTCATTCCCGCGAAGGCGGGAATCTATTGAAAATAAGCATTTCAAGTTACAGATTTCGGTCTTTTGCAAGCAAAAACCGGAATGACAGGTTTGTATTTTATATTCAGTTTAGTCAGGCTGTCGATTATTATTGAAATGAACTCGGACACCGAGCGGAGTCGAGGTGTCACTTCGGCTGTGCTCAGTGACCGTACGGCTTCGATTAATGACCAAAAAAAGCTATGAAAGATTGCATCAGAAAAGACAATGACACTTTCTGATCAATTTACAAATATCAATGATAAGAAGATAATTGAGGAAATGGCTTTCAATAATCGACAGCCTGAATATTTTTATTTCTTTAACCCTGCACGAGGCTCTTTTTCCCCGTCCGGCTTGATTTTAAGATTAAATCAATTTTTTTGATTACTCTATCGATTTTGGATATATTTTTAGTTTGGAATAGTGGAGAAAATATTGGAAATAAAAAAGAAGCGGGAATACATTCTTTAAGACATAGTTTCGCAATCCATTTACTAGAAGCAGGAACTGATTTGAGAATGATTCAGGAATGAGTGGGTCATATAAATGCTTTTAAACCGAGTACAAAAAAGCGGGCTACAAAATTACTAAAAATAATGAAAGAGAAATAAAACTTATAATGGAGGACATAATGGATAAATCTTACAAAAACTGTCAAAGTTGTGGTATGCCTATGAAAAAAGATCCAAATAAAGGAGGCACAAATTCTGATGGTACAAAAAGTTTATTGTATTGCAGTTATTGTTATTGTAATGGGAAATTCACCCAGCCTGATTTTACAGTAAATGAGATGAAAAATTTCTGTAAAGGTAAAATGAAAGAAATGGGATTTCCAGGATTTCTTGCTGGAATTTTCACATCAGGAATTCCCAAACTTGAAAGATGGAAAAAACAATAAAAACAAGCTCAACATCCGTGTTTCGCTTGAAGAAAAGAAGAGCGCGCGCTTTCAGCATATAACATGGCAATAATTCTTGGAGAATAACGCATGGATATTAAGAATATCAAGACAGAACTAAATACGGCTGAATTAGATCCAAAAGCTTTACCTGTCCTGAAAATCATTTAAGCACAGATCGTTATTTTATATAAAGGTTCATATAAAATGAAAATATTTAATTTTAAAAAAATAGACGCATTTGCGACAATAAATTCAGAAGGAAATCCCGCAGGTTACATTAAACTTGATTTGAAAGAGGAAATTAATGAAATTGAAATGCAAAAATTAGCAAAAGAATTGAAAGGTTATGTTAATGAAGTTGGATTTTTGTTCCAAAATCAGAAAGATATATTTGAGTTGAAATATTATTCTTCTGAAAGAGAAGTTGATTTTTGCGGGCATGCAACCATTGCAATTATGTATGATTTAATTAAAAGTGATATTAATTTTAAAAATAAGAATAATTTTACAATACAAACAAATCGAGGAATTTTAAAGGTTGAAAACCGCATCATAGATGAAGATGCTGTATTTATAATGTCTCCTGTGCCTTTTAAAAAATCAGTTTCTTTAAAAGCGCAATACATTGCAGATAATCTGCAAATCAAAGCAGATGAAATAGATTCAACTCATTCTATTTCAATTACCAACGCTGGATTAACAACATTATTAATACCTATAAAAAGTTTAGATTCGATTTTAAAAATACATCCCGATTTTGAAAAATTAAAAAACTTTTGTATTTCTAATGAAATTGATATTATTGAAGTATTCACAACAGATGTTTCTGATAAATTCAATGATTTTAGAGTAAGAGTTTTTGCTCCAACATTTGGATACCTAGAGGATCCAGCAACAGGTTCTGGAAATTCGGCTTTTGGTTATTATTTGTTGAGTACAGGACAATTTAACAAAAATACAATTGTAATAGAACAAAATGGTGATAAAAATCGTTTTAATATAGTCAAACTTCAAAAACAATTTGACAATGAAGGAATTGAAAGAATAATGTTTGGTGGTGGCGCAATAAAAAGAATTGATGGCAAATATTTTTTATACTAATTATTGCCCTGCAACGCTCGCACAACCGAGCATATATGCTCGGTACATTAGGCGATGTCAGCACCGATTAGAAATTTTCTAAATCTATGACGGATGCTATAGCGCTTAAGCCCTGCACGAGGCTTTTTTTCCCCGTCCGGCTTGATTTCAGGGTTGAATAATTGAAAATACAAACAATTTTGGGGATCTTGATACTTTCTAAGAAAAAATGGAGGTGGCGGGAATCGAACCCGCGTCCTAAGAAGCTTATGCGAGAGCCTCTACATACTTATCCTGATGATTTGTTTTAAGTTCTGAAACTCCCGTCAGGAAAGATTTCCAGTTCCGAGGATATGTTGTCGCTGTTTCCCCTATCCGAAAAAAACAGTCTATCTCTGTGTTTTTTCGCAAAGCAGCCTCTCCAGAGAAAAAAGACTGTTCACGGCAGCCTAAATTAGGCTGCTAATTGATATTCGTTGTTTCCAGTTAAATCTGGGTGCCCAGTTTTACGGGTTAGACAGCCCGATATGCAGCTTTCACACTCACATTCCCAGTCGAAACCTTTTCACCCCCGAAAAGGCTTAATTTAAAAGATACTGATTTTTAATCGTAAAATCAAGGTCAGGTGTGAGAAGGGTATAAAAATAATATTAAGAGAGTCGCAATTTTCTTACTTTGTGAAGAGCATGATAAATTTTTTTTCCTTTGACAAAATTCTAAAAATAATTATTATGATAATAATAAAAAATTTAGATAAAAAGAGGCTGTTGATGAAAACAATCTGGAAAATAATGGGTGTTTTATTCTCTTTTTGTTTTATCACCGCCCTTTATCCCAAAAATCTTTCTCAAAAAGAAATTAATTCGCAGATGGAAAAAGAAATCCAGAAAAGCTTTACCAAAAAAGTTTTAAAACAGTTTGCAAATGAATTATCAGCCAACAATTTTTTAGATACTGATTTTGATCAGATCATTTATTTCAAGAAAAATCCAAAAACTCTTCAAAAAGTTCAGGAAATCCAAATCAAATACAGGAATCTAATAGCAGCCAACAGTATCCTGGGGGAATCGGAAAAACCTCTGATAAAAGAAAAAAAAATCGAAAAAAGAAAAACTGAAATTGAAAAAGACGACGGACTGCCGAAATGGTATTCTTTGATTCAGTTTTCTATGGAGGCAAAGGGGGGCGTCGATTATTTTTACTTGGATACAGGCACTCTTTTTCCAAAAAACGACCAAATAAAAATTACAACCGATCCTTTTTATTATCTGGATTTAAAAATGAGGCTTCATTTTAACAGTTTCGGGCTTGACCTCTATTTTAAAAACTCGTTTCATGAAGACAGTTTAAAGGACAATTATCTGAACCGCGCAGATACCCTTTTGGAAAAAGAAAAATCAAAGACGCGAGAAAGAATTTTAAACCTCGGCTCTTATCTGATTCCGTCGGGAATCTTAGGGAATTCCTACGGGATTTATTTAGACAGTGAGTTCAGGATGTTTCAGGCAGAGGTGAGTGTCTTGCAGCCCACTCTTTTTGTTGACAAGACGGGTTCTCAGACCTTGAATCCTGGAGATGCCAACCTGATCAATATGTTTTATCAGAATTACTCTATCGGTTTCATGATCTCGGAAAGTAATTCTTACCGGGCGGCTTTCGGCTATCAGTATTCCCAGCTGGATGCTCCTCATTATATTTCAGTTGATCAATCGGTTCAGACTGTTTCTTCAAAACGGGATTCGCTTTTTGTCTTTGCAGAGATGGGCAATCCAAAAAATTTTTATATTTCCAGCAAGAGTATCTGGGGGCTGTTGAAATTTGAAAAACCGGACGGGCAAAATATTCAGTATAAAGCTTTAGGTTATACGCAAAACAGTCTTTTTGATACGGATACTTTTTATTACAGCAGTGTTAAAAATACTTTCAGTCTGGGGATGTCAGACCATATTGCTCTTTCCGGTTATCTGGGTTATTCAGGCTATACGCCGATTAATATGGTTACAGCGCCTGCTTTAGCCCTGAGCGCTGCAATCGAGCTTTATACATACTACCATTATATTAAGCTCAGTCTGGTGCCTTATTTTCAGCCGATTTTCCAGCTTCTTTTTTATTATTATTACAGACAGAAAAATATGAATTTTTATTCCGATATTTCGCTGGGGGTTCAGATAGGAATCCAGCTTGATTTTTTTAAGAAATAAATTTTTTTTGTAATATTTTCAGAATAAATTATATTTATATTATAGTGCAATTTCATTTCAGTATAGATAAAAAAGGAGGTTTCGGATGAAATCGATTGTAAAAATAGCGGCACCCTTATTAGTCTTTATGTTTCTTTTTGCCTTGGGATGCAAAAAAAAAGATGAACCGGCTGCCACCACCACGCCTACCGCTTCTGCCGAGTCCACAGCGGTCAGCAATTCAGTGATTACCCTGCCCACCAGCGTCAGTAATGCGTCCAGTGTGACCAGAAGTATTACAAGGTCAAGTAATGAGACCAGCCTTTTTTCAGCGATCCGGGATTATGCAGGGATGGCGGAAATGTTTGGAAAAATGGGAAAAGATGTTTTAGTGGCTATTCTTTCCAATATTAATGTCACTACAGCGGTGAAAGGTCAGCTTTATACAATCACCTCCAGTGATCCAGAGTCACCCAAAGCTTATAAAGTGGAAAACAGTGATGATACATCCTATACCTACAAGGTAACTCTTTATAATGATACCCAGGGCACCGACATTATGCTGGTGGTTCGGTTTACTGTGGAAGGTACGGCAGCAAAAGGAAAACTCGTTTTTGCAAGCAGCCGGACAGCGATCAATATTACAACTCCAAGTGCAGGAAGCGTTACTCCTGTTTTAAAGCTGGAAGTTGTTTTTGACGGTACGAGCTCTAACAAAACCTTGGAAATAAAAGTAGTGCAGGAATTTAATTCAACTTTGTGGACCGGGTCAGACTACATCACCTGGCTGACAACCAACTACGCCTCAATTAATACAACGGATAGAGCTGCACTAGATATTAAACAGCCTCATAAAGTTTTCCTGAAAGCAACCTATGATGGAACTTATTATACAATCAGCGGTACTTCATGGCATCCCGGATTTACTATTTCAGGCGATGCGCTTGGAAACGGCAGAAATGTCTATGCGTTTAAAGCTAAAACGATAGCCAATTCCAATGAAGACGCAAAAATCTATCTGGCGTTTCCTCAAGACACAGCTGCTACGATTGACTGGACCAATGACAGCGTAGGAGAAATATTTGCCCAGTTTATGACCGATAAACTGAATACCTATATCCCGACAGATGATAATCCGGATAATGTCAGGGCAATGATTTATGCAATTGCTACAGCAACGACTCCATTTGCAAGTGATACGGCTGTTTATCAAGCTATTTTAACTATCAAACCTCAGCTTGGAACATCTTCCTATCCCAATACAATTACTTCGACTACCATGAAAAATCTGGTGAATAATCTGGATAAACTCCCATCCGGTTCAGCTTATGCAAATGTTTTCACCGCTTATCAAAGCATTACCCGTATTATCAACCCCGCTTTTTTTGCCAAAACCGACCCCTATTTTATTGGAACTTATAATGTAGCGAAAGATGAATTTTACAATTACTCTTCCACCACAGGGCTGACCACTGGTACCAAGCCTACGAATTTTACAACTGTCAATGCTTTAGATCTGGATAGTATAGCAGACTATGCTCCGGCTACCGTCAAAGCTTATACCCTCACTGTTCAGTAATTCAGATTTCCTCCCCCTGTCTTTGCAAAAAGCGGGGGGAATTTTTCTTTCGTTTTTTCATCCGGTTTGTATAAATTTTTTCACGATAATAGAGTAAAAATCAGGAATTTCATGTATTCAAAACGAATTCTTTTTATATTATTTTTTCTTATTTTTATGATTCTCATAGGAACCTTCGGGTATATGATGCTGGAAAAATGGAATTTTCTTGATTCCATCTACATGACTATCATTACATTAACCACAATAGGATTTCAGGAAGTTCATCCCCTTTCATCGGCGGGAAGGATTTTCACCCTTGTTTTTGCGCTGATCGGATTCTCGATCCTTGCTGGTTCGATCAGTATTTTGAGCTCTGCTATTATCGAATGGCGGGTCATTGAACGCTACAGGAGAAAAAAAATGTTTGATAAAATCAAAAAATTTAAAAAACACATTATTATCTGCGGAGCCGGGCGGATTGGAAAATATGTGATTCTTGAAATGCTGAAATCAAAAAAAGAATTTGTGGTGATTGACCATGAACCTTCTTATATCCAGCAGATTATCAAAGAATTGAATCTGGGGGAAAAGGATCTTTATTTTATTGAAGGGGACGCGACTAAAGAAGAAATCCTCCTTCAGGCAGGAATTATGAATGCCGAGGGGTTAATCAGCTGTCTTCCTGAAGACTCTCAAAACCTTTTTATCTGCCTCACAGCAAAAAGCCTGAAACAGAATCTGAAAGTGACTTCTTTTGTGATTGAAGAGCAAAATACTTCAAAATTTTTCTTAATCGGAGTCGATGAAGTGGTATCCGGAAACTTTATCATCGGAAAAAGACTTGCGCTTTCCATGATGAATGAAAATATTCTGTCTTTTTTAGAACAGGTGACTTATATTGAAAAACAGGCTTATTATCTTGGAAATGTGGATGTGAAAAGCCATTCTTCTCTCATAGGAAAGACTTTGAAAGATGCCAATATCGGTCATAATGTAGGGCTTTTGATTTTTGCAATCAAAAAAGCGGGAGAAACTCAGTATGAATTCAACCCAAAATCAGACCACATTGTCCAGACTGGAGATGTTATGATCGCATTGGGAAGCCAGCATGACCTTGAAAAACTTGAAAATTATATAAACGGATCATGAGTCAACCCTGAAAAACCCCTTTTTTCAATAAATATTTATTTGGACTACTTAATTTCTTCTATTCAAGCTTTTTTTGATTTTTTTTTAAAAATTATTATTATTTTATAGGAATAATTGAAATCTCCTTGTCTTTTTTTTAATAGTCATTAAGATAAATCAATTATTTACTTTTCACAAGGAGCCTGAAATGAAAAAAACAATCCTCTTTTTATCCCTGCTTTTTCTCTTCCTCTCATCCTGTCGCGCAAAAGAAGAAATTACCACAAATCTCAACCCTAATGAAACATTTTCTTCAAACACTCTCACAGGGCAGCTCTGCGACTCGAAGTTTTGGGGGCCTTGGATCCGGATGGATAAAATAGAAAACTGGTATATTGCCGATAGAAATATTTATATTACAGATACTTCTTACCGGATCGTGAGTGTTTCGGGGACTCCCCAAGACACGATTGTGATTCCGGGCAAAACCCTCTCCCTCGTTTCTGATAATATGCTGAAAGTGACGGATGGAGGAAGTATTTACTACCTCTTCAAAAACGGGAAACGCGAAAACGCTTTCACTGCCACTATCAAAGAAGCAACCCGTGCTCTCACTCTTGGAAACCTTGCCAGCATACAAGTGGTTGTGGTCAATACCAAAAACCCTTCTGATACTCGAACACTGACAACCGATACTTCAGGAGTCTTATCTGTCAGTGATGCGATTCCCGGGGATATTTATAAACTCAAAATGTCCGGAAAAGCCGATGCAGAGGTCAAAGCCCCTTTAGAAAGCGGTCAATCAGCCGGAACCGTAGTCACAAGCCCTGTTCACAGCTTTAAAGCCAGCGTGGAGCTGCCCAGCGAACAGCCCTTTGTCTTTGCAGACGGCAAAGCCTACAACCTGACGATTGTGATTACCAATACAGGAAGTGAAGATTCACCCGCACCGACCGTAAGTCTGACATCCGACCCATCATCAGGAGTCATGCTTTCAGGGACGACTTCCAATATCAGCCTCCAGACTATTGAACCGGGGAAATCGAGAAAAATAGCTGTTTCAGTTTATCATAACGGCATTACAGAAGGATCAAAAGATGCTTCTATTACTGTTTCACTAGTGGAACCAGGACAAACTGCTTTAACATGGGAAGACTCTGTGTCAGTTAGACTCTATCAAACTCCTTTGACTTTCAATTTTCAAGCAACCAGTGCTCTCTACGGAGTAATACTTTTTCCAAGCAATAAAGCAGTCCATTTTTCAACTCAAATGAATTCATTTTCAATTCCTCATCATGATACAGGGTTACGGCTTGCTTTTTCAGGGGCTTCGGCCGATACAGAAGGAAAATATACAGTAGGTCTTAATCATGCAGTAGATTCAAATTATACAACAACTGATACAACTTCTTCCTCGTACATCAATCCGTATTCCTATGAACCCAATGATAAAGAAAGCGAAGCAAAAAATATTTTAATTAATTCTTCTCTCAATTCTTATCTGCTTAAAAATGACATTGATATTTATCAAGTTGTTTCAACCGTTTTACCTGTTCCAACCGGTCTTCAAGCCAGCAATGGAACTTCTTCATCAAGTATAGAATTGAGCTGGACAGCATCTTTAAACGCTCAGAAATATTATATATACTCATCTACCACTCAAAATGGATATTTCACTTTGATAGGGACAGTCGATGCCCCTAGTGTTTCCTATTCCCATTCTTTGCCGGCAGGCAATACCCGTTATTACAAAATTCAGGCGTACAATTCTGAAAAAGGATTTAGCGAATATACTTCTGCGGTTCAGGGAGCATCAGAACATCTTTATAGTTTTATAAAAATGATTAAAAGCGAGGGAGTAAAAGAAGGGCAATTAAAACAAACCTTAGGAATAACTTTAGATGCTGATGGAAATATTTATGTAATTGATGGAATTAACAAACGAATAGAAAAATTCAGTCCTAGCGGTATTCATATTATCGGTTGGGGAAAATATTACTACAATAGCAGTTTGACCGTAGATTTTACTCAACCAACTGATGTAGCAACTGACACTAATAAAAATGTTTATGTTGTTGATAGAACAGCTAATTATATTATGAAATTCACTCCTAAAACAGGTGATTACTGCGATTCTGGAAGCTATGAAATCGATAATACAGGTTATTGTTCTTCTGGATATTTTGGAGGGGGAACAAGTCTAACTAAACCAGAAAATGGAAAATTTATAAATCCTTATGGAATTACTATTTATAAAGAAAAAATATATGTTGTAGATACTGGTAATAAAAGGATTCAAAGACTGAGTTTAGACGGAAATTTTGAAGCATGGCTTGGAAAATACGATGGAGTCCCTGCAGGCTGGCATACTATAGATGAGCAACCTTCAACTAACACTTTGGATGATGGGCAGCTAAATCATCCTAAAAAAGTAGCTTTTGATAGTAATGATAATATTTATATAGTTGACTCATGGAATTCTAGAGTCCAGAAATATTCTTTTTCAGGAACCCCCTTAGGCTGGTGGGGCAATTCGACTGATATGGGAGACGGATGGCACCCTTCAGGAACTACAAACTCAGTAAGTCAAACTACTGGAGATAGAGGATTTAGCATACCTGTAGGGATTGCAATTTATGAAAATTATATGTATATAACTGATGAAAGTGATCATAAAATCAGAAAAATAAAAACTGACGGAACTAACGATTATAGTTCAATTGGAGGTAATACTGCTTTATTGAAATCTCCCCAAGGAATTACTTTTGACACAAACGGTTATTTTTATGTCAGCAATAATTCGGGAGTGGTGAATACTACTACCTACAATACCAGTATTGAAAAGTTTGCAAGGGACGATTTTGGAAGCGGGCTTGATACTTGTCTAAAAGATACAATAGCACGAAATCTACCCAATCAAGGAGATTTTACAAATCCTACTGGAATTCTTGTGGATAATAATTTTATTTATGTTGCTAGTAGTGAACAAAATAAAATAATTAAATTCGATTTATCCGGAAATTATATTTTAGATTGGGGAGGGACAGGGTCAGACAAAGGGAAGTTTAATTTTTCCAATATAGGCGGAGGAAAAATGTTTTTTGACCAAAATAATAATCTTTATATTTTGGATAGTAGCAACAATAGAATACAAAAGTTTGATAAAGATGGAAATTATATTGGGAAATGGGGAGAAATGGGAATTTTTTTTGGTATTAGACATATGGCAATAGATACTAATGAATATGTTTATGTTCTAGATGTAAATAGTGCTTATATGCCTGGTATGGGAGGGTATCTTTTTAACATAAAAAAGTTTGACAAATATGGTAATCTAAAATTAACATTTAATGGCACATATGGAACAAATCCAGGTGAATTTACAAGTGTTTCTACAATTGCAGTAGATGATAGCGGTAATATTTACCTTTCAGGATATCTCAATACTACGAGTAAAATTCAAAAATATAATTCATCTTTTCAATATCAAACTAGTTTTGGAGATATAGGTACAGCTGACGGACAGTTTTATGAGATCTCTGATATGCTTATTAAGGATAAATTTCTTTACCTTGCTGAATGGCAACCTACTGGGAACCGAAGAATTCAGAAATTTTCCATTAATTCTTCTTCTATAGGGATTTTTGTCTCAAAAATACAAGGAAACTATTTCACATCTCCCTATGGAATAACAATCGATTCAAACGGTAAAATTTATGTGACAGACAAAGAAAAAAACAACATTCAAATCTTTGAGAAACAATAAGGGAGAAAAAAATGAAAAAGAAATTTATTTTACTGATTTTCTCTTTGATCATTGTTTCAAGTCCTATTGTTTCTGCTGAAGAGACAAAGCAGGATAATGCCTGCGGTGAAAATCAGAAAGAAGAAGAAAAAAAGCCTTATGTTTATCAAATAAACGCCCAGCCAAACCCGAAGGGAAGTAAAACAACCGGAATGGGGCGTTATCTTTTCACTGATACGCTTTTTGCCTCTGCTTTCTTCGGTTATGAAAAACGGCAGGATGATTTTTCATTTGAAAACATGCCCGATTCCCTCATTTTAGAAAAATCTGAATCGGTCAATCTGGATCTTTTCTTTGAATACAGTGTTTCACTTTTAGACGGATCGCTCCGATTCGTCCCCGGAGCAGGGCTGACGGGGGTATACAGCCAGTCCTCTCAGAAAGGGCATTTTCTTTCCGGCCCAAACTACAGCGTTTATACAGCCTCAAACACTAATCAGGTTTTTGAGAATCTGGTCAAGTTTTACATTCTGGGACCCAAACTCCAGCTTTCCTCGTTTTTTAAACTGGACGACATCCTCTCCATCGAACATGTGATCGGCTATGTCCCTCTTTATACCTACAGCCTGAAACAAATCATCTCCCTCCGCCCCCTGATCGCCGGGGAGACCACTTATACAGCTATGAACAACAGTGCCCCCTACCTCACCAATGAGCTCAAAATCGCTGTTTTCGATCTGGCAGAGCTCCAGCTCAATCACGAATATCAAATTTTACAATACAAGGAAATCGCTCCTGTCAGCAATGCAGACAGAACCGTAACCACTTTCCAGATTCAGCCGAAAACCAGCTATCAGATCAATAATTTGAGTTTTCTGATCAACCTCAAACCAGTGATTATGGATAAAATAATCATTTTGGGCGTAGGCAAACGGTATTTGCAAACAAAAAACCAGACAACCGGTGTCTATGAAGTGGATAGCTCCGAGTGGATTTTCAATATCGGGTTTGGGAAGAAGATGTAGAAGGAGTAAAATAAATTATCTATTTCAGGGAAAGCTGAAACAGCAAAAAACAGGCTGAAATTAAGGGCAAGTGTTGAATTTATTCAGCAATCAACAGGTCTTTCCCTAGAAGAGATTAAAAAATTGGAGTAATTTTTTTTGTCAATTTTCAAGTATCTTCAATTAAATCAAAAACTCTTCTTTCAATAAATATTTTTCCTGCATGCCGTTTTTTATTAAAGCATTGGCTGCCAAAGTATTTCGGGCGATCCAGTGCACCATCTGTTTTTCTTTTTCTTCATCCGAAAGAAAAAAACCTTTGGGTGGATTTTTTCTGAGTCTCCAGACCAGATTTGAAATTGTGAGGGCAGAAGCAACCGACACATTAAAACTCTCGACAAATCCATAGAGAGGAAGGCGGAACCCTCCGTCTGCCATTTCTTTCATTTCAGGCGAAATGCCTCGTTTTTCCTGTCCCATCACCAATGCCAGCTTGTGATCTAAGGGCAGGTCGTCCAAAGCGGGGTAATCCGGACGGGGATCGGCAAAATAGACTTTATAGCCTTGTTTATGAAGATTGTCCACTGCTGTCTGCTGGTTTTTATATTTATAAAGATTGACCCAGTGATCCGAACCCCGGCAGACCCTGCGGCTGGTATGGTATTTATGGTCCAGCTCAATAACATGGAGATTCTGGAGTCCGAAAGCTTCACTGGTGCGGATAACGGCTGAAATATTATGGGGGTCATAGAGATTTTCCATCACCATGGTGACATATCGAGTTCTCTGGTTCAGGATTTCCTGCATTTTCTGGTATCGTTCCTCTGTGATATAGGGGATAAAGTCTTTGATATCTTCAATCAGCGCCATATTGTCCTGCTTTTTTTAAATTTTGATGATTAAAATTTAAAAAAAATCCGTTATTTTTTATAGAGATTTAAAAAATAAAATAAGGACGAATTGGATTTATGAGTTATGAATTGCTGGAAGAAAAATTATTCAATGAACTAAAAAAAACTGAAAAAAAACTTTTTTCCCCTTTTTCTGGAATGGCAGAAAAAAAACTGAAAAAAATAAAAGAAAAACAAGCTCTTTTAATAAGCTACCGGGAAAAAACACTCGATGAATTTCTTCAGATTAAAATACTTGGAAATATTTTTCAGGATTTTTCAGTCCGTTATCAAGATTTCGACCATTACATTCCGGAAACAGTCTCAAAAAACATTTTTGAAAAATTAAAACAATTTGAATCGATCAGGAAAAATCTCAATCCTGCTTTTTTAAAGGAAAATGAAAACGAACAACTGGTTCAAATCGTTTCAGACGCCAAAAAAATACCCCCTGTTTTAAATGATAAAAACCAGTCGTTTTACAGCAAAATGATTTTCAAAAACCAAAGTCTTTTTTCCTCACTCAATCAGGAACAAAAAGAAGCTGTTTTAAAGGAAGCCAAACATCATCTGGTTATTGCAGGAGCAGGGTCTGGAAAAACAACGGTTCTTTTACGGCGGATCATCTATCTGATTCAAGAAAAAAAAGTCAGCCCTGAAAAAATACTGGCTTTGACTTATACCAAAAACGCTGCCTCAGTCATGGAGCAGCGGATTGAAAAAGAGTTTGGGCTGAAAGTAAAAATTAAAACCTTTCACGCTTTTGCCTATGAGGTTTTTCAGTCTGAAATTTCTGCCCGCCCCAAAATTTTTACAGGCGAACTGGAATCTTATCTTTCTGAAAACTTTGATTTATTTATGGAATCCCCTGTTTTTTCAGCGTCGTTTTTTGATTTTCTCCTTTCTTTTTACGACGAAGAAAAAAAAGAAACGGATTTTCAGGATGCCCGCCACTACCAGTTCTACTTAAAATCAAAATCTTATCAGACTCTCAGGGGGGAAATTGTAAAATCAAAAAAAGAGAAAAAGATCGCCGATTTTCTTTTTCTTCACCATATCGACTACCAGACTCCGTCTATTATTCCCGGAACTGATCTGGAAGCTGATTTTTATTTAAAAGAAGCTTCTTTTTTTATCGTCCTCCTGCCTTTGAGTTCTCACCGCCTCAAAACCTGGCAAAAGCTTCAAAAAGAGATGGAAGGTCTTTATCTCTTGGAAGAATCCGACTCAGAAGAAACTCTTTTTCAAGAACTTATTAAAAATAAGAAAATCAAATACAAAAAAATGAGTTTTTCAGAATTGAAAACAGAATGGAAAGACTATTCTCTGGTCAAAAACAGGGCAATGCATCTTTTTGCTTCTTATATTCTTAATTTTAAGACTTTTCAAATCAAAAAAGAAATCATTGAAAAAGAACTTCAAACTGCCGATCCGAGAACGCTTTTCTTTTTACAATGCGCTGAGTTTTTAAGGCTGGCTTATGAAAAAATGCTTTTATCCGAAGGATTTCTGGATTTTTCAGACTTGATTCAGGAAGCTTTGAAAATCATGAGGAATAAAACCGATTTTTACTCTTCCCGGTATAGCCATATTCTGGTGGACGAGTTTCAAGACATTTCCCTTGAAAAAATCGAGCTATTAAAACTTTTAGCTTTGCCTTCTTCCCCTGTCTCTCTTTTTTGCGTCGGGGATGACTGGCAGAGTATTTATTCTTTCAACGGTTCAGAAGTTTCTTTTTTCACCCGTTTTGAAAAATACTTTTTTGACCCTGAAAAAAGCTTTCTCAGCTTAAACTACCGCTGCCCAAAATCGCTGATTGATGCCGGCAACCGTCTTCTGGATTACAACAACGAAAAGATAGAAAAAAAAGTCAAAGCCTTCTCAAAAATCAAAACCGCTCCGGTCTGTTATGAAATTGAGAGTTCAGGAGACAGAGATTTTGAGAAGAAGCAGATTCAAGCGCTTCTTCATCTGATTCATGAAAAAATCACCTCGCATCCTGATTATGATATCCTGATCTTATCCCGATACAACCGTTT
>MIAO01000031.1:14812-15656 GCA_001829155.1 Spirochaetes bacterium GWB1_36_13
AATGATCAGAAAAAACCTCAATCCGGAATGGATAAAACGGTTACGGCTGCTCACGGTCCACCGCGCCAAGGGAGATGAGGCGGATCTGGTCATTATTTTGGGAATGAATGAGGGTTCATGGGGATTTCCCTCTACTATTCAGGAGCAGAGTTTATTAAAACCAGTCCGTCCTCTTCGAAATGAACACCCTATTGAAGAAGAAAGGCGGCTTTTTTATGTTGCTTTGACCCGTGCCAGGAAAGAACTTTTCTTGTTTACTCCGTCCAAAAATCATTCTATTTTCATTTCAGAAATTGAACCGTTTTTAAACAAAGAGAAGCATAAATGAATCTGGAAACCCTCCACCCGCAGATCGCCTCTCTTGTGCTTTATTTTATGAATCTGAATCATGAAGCCAAAAGATTCCTTGAAAAAACTTTTCATCAGTCTCTTTCTTTTTCTGCGCTGCTTCTTTCAAAACTAGCCCAAACTTCGTTCAATAGGATTGAGCCGGAAGCAAAATTAATCATTGAAAAGATTTATCCCAAAACAGACTGGAGCAAGACTCAGAAAACAGGCTTGGAGGCAGCGCTTGAGATTCTTTGCGTTCTTGAACCTTATGTAAAACACACAATTTTAGACCAAATCGAGATCGATTTTCCCGATACCTTTTTGCGCCTTCGTCCTAGGCTTTTTCTTTTTGACGATTTATTAAAAATAAAGCCATCTGTTCTTTTTCAGTTTTTTCAGTCGATTCAAAGCAAAAAAACAGTTTCAGACGCATTTTTGGGCTATGTGTTTCAAGACCGTGTTTTTCAAAGGATTTTTGAGATTATCAAAGATTTGCCCTGTTCCAGTATTCTGA
>MIAO01000032.1 GCA_001829155.1 Spirochaetes bacterium GWB1_36_13
CAAAAAAGGCATCGCCTTCCTGATTCTGAATCTGGATATAGGCCACAGCCCGTGAATCCGAGCCTGATTCCAGAGCGTGCTCATCGTAGGAAATAAAACTCCACCCTGTAAATCCAAGCTGATTTATACCCTGGGCAAAAGCATCAATCGGACCGTTGCCCTCGCTTTTTAATACTTTCTCTATCCCGTCAATCATCAGCCTGGCTTCAATTTTCGAATTATTGGTTTCTTTCAAGGTGTCTTTTTCATTGAGCTCAAAACTCTTTAACTCAATTTTCCGGCCTGTTTTAGTCAAATACTCTTTATTAAAAATATCAAAAATATCCTGCGGCGTCAGTTCTTTCCCGCTTTTATCCGAAAAGCTTTTCACAATTTCACCAAACTCGGTGTGCATGGCTTTCGGCAAACGGTATCCAAACTGTTTATCCATAATATACGCCACACCGCCCCTTCCAGACTGGCTGTTGATACGGATAATCGCTTCATATTCCCTGCCCAGATCGGAAGGATCGATCGGCAGGTAAGGTACTTCCCAGTGTTCAGGCTTGTTTTTGGTGTAAAGCTTAAATCCTTTGCTGATCGCATCCTGATGCGAACCTGAAAAGGCTGTGTAAACCAAGTCTCCCGCATAAGGATGGCGGGGATGAACCGGCATTTTCACGCACCGTTCATAAACCTCGATCATCCGGGTAATATTTCTCAAATCAAGTTCAGGATCAATTCCTTGAGAAAAAAGATTCATTCCCAGATTGATGATATCCACATTTCCGGTTCTTTCCCCGTTTCCAAAAAGTGTTCCCTCGATCCTGTCTCCGCCCGCCAGTAATGCCAGCTCGCTTGCCGCTACACTGGTGCCCCTGTCGTTATGGGTATGAATACTGATTAAAATAGAATCTCTTTTGCTTAAATTTCTGGACATCCACTCTATCTGATCGGCATAAATATTCGGAGTGGACATTTCCACCGTAGCCGGCAGGTTTAAAATCATTTTTTTATCCGGAGTGGGCTGCCAGATATCGATCACTTTTTCAGAAATCTCCAAAGCAAAATCCAATTCTGTTCCTGTGAAGCTTTCAGGTGAATACTCAAAGGTAAAATCAGTATCAGGGTATTCCCTGCTCAGTTCTTTGATCAATTTTGCCCCTGTTTCGGCAATCTCGATAATTTCTTTTTTATCTTTATTAAAAACCACTTTCCGCTGCAGGGTGGAAGTGGAATTATACAGGTGAATAACCGCTTTTTTTGCCCCTTTCAACGATTCAAAAGTTTTTCGGATCAAATGTTCTCTTGATTGGGTTAAAACTTGCAGGCTGACCCCGTCCGGCACTTTATTTTCTTCAATAATTTTTCTTAAAAACTGGTATTCAGTGGCAGAAGCGGAAGGGAAGCCGACTTCTATCTCTTTAAACCCGACATCTAAAAGCAGTTTAAAAAACTCTATTTTTTCATCCACACTCATCGGGATGGGCAGAGCCTGGTTTCCGTCCCGAAGATCCACGCTGCACCAGATAGGGGCTTTGGTAATGATTTTTGAAGGCCAGATTCGATCCGGAAGATTGACCGGCTGATAGGGTTTATATTTGCGAAAAGACATGATAATGCTCCTTTTTTTGTAAAATTGGTCGAGTTAAAAGTAAAATAGAGATCATTTGAAAAATTATAGGGATAGAAGAAGGTTGAGAAGATCAAGAGAAAAAATAAATTTTTGAGTGGTTTGAATTGAATGAAAGCTTTGTTTTGAACCGGCAGGGCTCACATGTTGAAACGGCATGCCATTCCTCCTTAAGATTTTCAATAGAAATAAATTTATTTCCTGATTATTAAAAAATAATTAATTTTTTTCACTCTTCCTAACATTTTTTTACTTCCAAAAAAATTTCACTATTAAAACTCTTGGATTCTTAATAAATTTAATCTATGGATTTTTTAAAGGAAATGATTAAGTGGAAAACAGAAAAGTAAAGATTCTTTTAGTGGACGACAATAAAACTAATTTAGAACTTATGAAAATTCTTATTGAAGATGAAGGATATATTGTAGTTACTGCATTCAACGCCTCAGATTGTATGAGAAAATTAAAACGGGATCAGTTTGATTTAGTCATTACGGATTTTCTTATGCCGGCCGGAAAAAACGGTATTGAACTGACTGAAGAAATCAAAAAAAAATACCCTCAGCTTGAAATTATGATTATGACGGCTTACGGGGATGTTGAGAACGCTGTAAAAGCTGTGAAACTGGGGGCTTTTGATTTTATTCAGCGCCCGATTGATAATGAGATTTTATTGTTTAAAATAAAAAAAGCGCTGGAAAAAAAGATTTTGACCAGCGAACTGGAGAAAATGAAAAAAATATTTCGAGATGATATTGAAAATCAATATAAAATCATTGGAAATAGTTTTTTGATCCGTTCAATTATTGAAAAACTGAAAGTCATTTCAGCGGCAGACTCTACAGTCATGATTACTGGGGAAAGCGGTGTGGGAAAAGAACTTTTTGCCAGAATGATTCACAATCTAAGCAGTCGTCGGCATCATCATTTTGTCGCCATTAATGCGGGAGCTATTCCTCAAAATCTTTTGGAGAGCGAGCTTTTCGGTTACAAAAAAGGGGCTTTTACCGGAGCTTATGCCGATAAAAAAGGGCTTTTTGAAGAAGGTGATCGGGGTACCGTTTTTCTGGATGAAATCGGAGAGCTCGACCCTGCTTTTCAAGTCAAGCTTTTACGGGTGATTCAGGAAGGAGAAATAAGACCTGTCGGTGCAAATAAATCCATTAAAGTGGATGTGCGAATCGTTGCCGCCACAAACCGCAACTTGAAAAAAGCTGTTGAAACCAAAGAATTCAGGGAAGATCTTTATTACAGGCTGAATGTCATTCCTTTAGAAATTCCGCCGCTCAGGGAAAGAAAGGAAGACATTCCACTGCTTGCAAACTATTTTTTGGCAAAATACTCAGAGAGGTATAAAAAAAATATTCAAAATATATCCGACTCAGCTATGTCCGCCCTGATTAAACATTCATGGAAAGGAAATGTCCGGGAGCTTGAAAATGTGATAGAACGGGGGGTGATATTAAACCATACTCCTATCCTTGAGTTTTCGAGCCTGCCCCCAGAATTGACCAAAAAAATGAATCAGGAAGAAAAAATTATCCTGACTTATAAACAGGAAAAAGAAAAATTTGACAGAGAATACATTACCAAACTTTTGGAATACACCAAAGGCAATATGAAAAAAGCGGCTGAAACAGCTGATAAACACAGAACAGACTTATACGATATGATTAAAAAATATCAAATTGATGTGGACGCATTTAGAGACTAAAAAGGAGAAACCGATGAACCAGGAAATTTTTAACCAATTTGTATTGAAAACTTACACCCGCCAGAATGTTTTTTTTAAAAAAGGCAAAGGCGTCTGGCTTTTTGACGATCAGAAAAACAAATGGCTTGATTTTTTATCCGGGCTGGGGGTTGTCAATTTCGGTCATACCCATCCGGATCTGGTGAAAGCCCTCAAAAATCAGGCATCTAAACTATGGCACACCTCAAACCACTTTTACATTGAAAAACAAGGACTCGCAGCCAAAAAAATCAGCTCTCTCTCTTTTGATGGCAAAACTTTTTTCTGCAACAGCGGAACTGAAGCCAATGAAGCGGCTTTAAAACTCATCAAAAAATGGGGAAACCAGAACCAGAAAAAAACAATCATTGCCTTAAAACACTCTTTTCACGGTCGGACAATCGGGGCGCTCACCCTCACCGGACAGGAAGTCTATCAAAATGATTTTAAACCCCTGATCCCGGATGTTGTTTATTGCGAACCCGACAATAGAAAGGATTTTGAATCTAAAATCAACGATCAGACAGCCGGAGTGTTTATTGAAGTCATTCAGGGAGAAGGAGGGGTTTATCCTCTTTCAAAAGATTTTGTCCAGACCGTCCGTATGCTGACTCAAAAACACAAAGCCCTTCTTTTTATCGATGAAATCCAGACAGGTATGGGAAGAACCGGAAAACCTTTTGCCTATCAGCATTATGGAATAGAACCAGACGGCATCACTCTGGCAAAAGCCCTTGGAAACGGGATCCCTGTAGGCGCGATGCATGTAAAAGATGAATTTGCTGTCCTTACACCAGGAGACCACGCTTCTACTTTCGGGGGAAATTTTCTGGCTATGGCGGTGGCGGATAAAGCTTTGACTTTTTTAAAAGACAGCAAATGGATGGAAAATGTTTTAAAAAACAGCCGCTATCTGGAAGGTGAATTAAACCGTGTTGTACTTGATTATCCAATTATTACATCTTTACGCGGCAAGGGAATGATGTGGGGACTGGTCACAGACCGGGCATCCGATATTTTCACAGGACTTGCTGGGGAAAAAGTTATTGTTTCCAATATTAAAAATAAAGTAATCCGTATCCTTCCGCCTCTGGTGGTAAAAAAGAAAGAGATTGATTATTTTATTGATAAGCTTCGAAAAGTACTGGATCAAATCAAAAAACAAGGAAAATAAAATGTCTTCCACTCAAACCCATGTTCTCATCAGGTGTTCTTCCTGCCGCACTTTAAACCGGGTAGCAAAAGATAAGATTTTAGTTTCACCTCAATGCGGAGAGTGTAAAAACACCCTCACTTTTCCAGTAAAACCCCTTGATATTGGTTCGTCTTCCTTCCAGAAAGAAGTACTGGATTGGGCAGGCGCAGTTTTGATTGATTTTTGGTCTCCCACCTGCGGCTACTGTTTGAGGCTCAATCCTCTTTTAGATGAACTAGCCTATGAAAAAAGAGGGCTTTTAAAAATAGTCAAGGTCAATACAGCCATTGAGCAAAGCTTGGCAGCCGGGTTTCAGATTCGGGGAGTTCCTGCTCTCTTCCTTTACCAAAATGGGAAAAAAATGGGGGAAATGGCGGGAGCGCTCCCTAAAAAACAGCTGGAAGAATGGGTTTTTAAAACAGTGGGAGTGTAAATAGTCAACCCTGAAAAAGTAAAAAAATCCTTTACAGTAAAGAATAAATCATA
>MIAO01000033.1 GCA_001829155.1 Spirochaetes bacterium GWB1_36_13
TTCGCCAATTTTAATTCATCCAGAAGCTGTTTGTTTTTAAATTGGATAATCTTATTTTTCTCTTCCACTTCATGTTTTTGTTTTTCAACCAAAGAATAAATCTTTGAATTGGCAATTGCGCTGCCGATGAATGAACCTAATAAATTCAAAAGATTAATATCAGATTCGGATAAATGGATTTGCTGTGAAATAGACCAGAGCTGTATGATGCCGATTGGTTTTTTGTCTTTGATGATAGGGGTAAGAAAAAGTGATTGAGGTTTTTTGAGAATATCAATTCCTTTTCTGTCTTTTATAGACATAGGCAGATGAAGAATCTTTGAAACTTCAGGAAAATAAAAATAATTATTGCGGATAAAAGAGACAGAAGTAGCGCCATCTAAGATATTGATTTCATATCCTTTTTCAGTTTTAAAAAAACTGTCAATCTCGTTGAATAAATCAAGATTATGATTTGTCTCCAGGCAGTAGCCGGATGAATATTTTAAGAAATGAGATTCTTCAATAAAAAGCAGTCCTATTTCAAATCCAAATAAAGATAAAATAGATTGAAGGATGACTGAGTAGATTTCCTGAATCGATTTTAAGTTGTTTATAATCTCTACTATTTCTAAGAATTTAATATTTTTTGCGGAAGCTGTTTTTAAAAATTTTTCCTGTTCTTTAATATCTCTAAAATACAAAGCATTTTTTAAAGGAAAATAAAATAACGATAAGAGAGAATTGACCTTCTCGATTGTTTTTTTTTCAAAGGGCGAGTTTTTTTTAAATAAGCATAAAACACCTAATGAACCAGGTTTTTCTTTATTCTTTATTTTATGATAATAAGTAATGGGAATATAGACAGCGTATTGAGAGTCCCAGTATTGGAAGTTGTCTTTGATGGTTTCCCCATACTTTTCAATATTGTTTAAGTCGATAAAAATATTTTCTTTTTGGGAGACACAGTCAGAATGAACGGAGCTTTGATTCAGAGGAATTTTTGACTTTAAAATGATATTCTCAATATTTTTATATTTAGCTAAAAAACGGACAAATTCTATCGTGAGAGTTTGTTTTTTTTCATCTATAAATGAAAGATAATAGCCATCAAAATCAACAAATTTCCTGAGTTTATGTAAAAACAACTGAGAAAGTTTCCTGAAATTTAATGTAGAAATTATTTTATAAAATAATTTATTTTTATTGTAAAACTGGTGGGTATAAAATTTTATTTTTTTAAACTTTAAAATATTTTTGATAAAATAAGACAGAAAATGAATGATATCTTTTATTTTTTTTATGTCCTGATCTGTTAAAACTTTGTCGAGTTTATAAAGATTTAACTGGATAACGCCTATTTTGATGTTTTTATAGGTTAACGGAGTGATCAAGCACTGTTTGAGTAGAGGAGAAAATAAATCATTATTATGATTTATTTTCAAATCGTGGATAGAAGTTTTTTGAGAAGAATAGGCAGAAATGAGGTAATTGCCTTCTTGATTGAAAGAAATATATTTTTGGGTATTGAAAAAATGAATCGAGTCAGGATTAAAAATAGTTCTTTTAAAAAGCTTGAGTCTTTTCTCGATTTTATTTTCTGGAATATAAATGAGTAATTCTTGAAAGCCCCATTTCTTAAAAATGAAATCAGCTATTTCATCAAAAATATTTTTTGATTTTTGAGACGAAAAAATATTATAAAAACTTTCGTTTTCTTTTCTTATCTGAGTCAGCTGATTTCTTAAATTGTCAATTAATTCCATTTATTCTCTTTTCTTTTTAAGGTAATAGGATTAAAATCTCTTTGATTTTCTCTTTATTTTTTTCTTTTTTATCGATCAGATTTTTTAAGTCTTCCAATTTTTCATTCATAAAATTGGTTTTTCTTTCATGGAGCGGTTTGCTGAAAATGTTTTTATGTTTCCCTTTAACGGTATTTGCTTTGCTGACTTGATAAATTCTCATTTGATTGAGGTAAGAACTCACAGAAAATAAATCACCTTTTAAATTTTCAAAGTAAGCTTTATTAACTATAATTCCAAAAAAATGTCCTGGGGAGTAGCCTAATCCACCAAAAGTAGAAATCCAGCTGTCATTTTTATCAAAGAGCTGAATCCTGAAATTACCAGAATCAGTGATATAATACTTCCCATTTTTATCAAAGCTGATATCTAAAGGAGTAAAAAATTGTTGGTCTTCAGAGCCGGGAGCGCCAAAAGTTTTTATCAAGTTTAAAGAAGAATCCAAAACTAAAATTTCACATAAATCACTATTTGATACATAAATATTATTGTTGATTGGACTAATTCCAATGCCGTATTTTTTCCCTTTATCAGCATAAGATGCGACTATTTTATAGTCGGGTGTTGATATTTTATAAACCTTGTTCATAATATAATCGGTTGCATATAAGAATTCATTATTATCCATAGCCATTTTCAAGGGGTAAAAATATGGAAATGAGATTGTGTTGAGAAGAGTCCAGTCTGTGTTATAAACTCGGATACGGCCGTTTAAATAAGTATCGTCATAATCTGAAACATAGATCTTTCCGTCTTTTGCATAAAGGACATCTTTAGGGAGATTAAAGGGAGCGATTGTTTTAACATAAACTCCTTTATTATCATATATTTGTAATCTATAATTATATAGATCGGAAAAAATATATTGTCTAAAATAAGCGGATAATCCAGCAGGATAGTTCATCTGAAAATCAAGGTTTCTGATTTTACCCGAATATCCCACTAAAGCGTTACTTGAATTATATTTTTGTAAAATATGGGTAAGAGATTGCGAAACTAAAAGGTTCCCTTCCGAGTCGAATTTAATTCCTGTCGGCCCGCCGAAAGACTGGGGCGTATTAAAAGTATTAGGATAATAGGTAATAGTTCTGGAGACATTGCCCTCTGAATCAAAAACAACAATTCTTTGATTTAAATTGTCGGAAACAGCAACATTACCTGTATTGTCTATCGCGATTCCCCTTGGGGTATTCAGTTTAATCGAATCATTCCCAATGAACTCTCTGACAACCGCCATTGTGGTTAAATCATATTCAACCACTTTATTATACCATGTCAGACAGACAAAAAGAGAATTTCCGTGAACCGCGAGGTCCTGAGGAAAACTAGAAGCTCCTGTTTCTAAAACAGTGCACTGCCCGTTTGATGGATTGCATTTTTGAACACGGCTGTTTAACTCGTCTGCGACCCAGAGATTGCCCTCTGCATCAAAAGAAAGACCATTGGAAGCGTGAAATTGACCTGGGTTTTCGCCGAAAGACCCGAATTGAAAAAGAATTTCACCTGTATTTTCATCGATTTTCAGGATTCGACCGTTTTCCATATCCGAAACCCAGAGATTGCCCTGATTGTCAAATGCAGGTCTTCCCATAAGGAATTCTTCAGATTTTTTTTTGGATTTAATTTTAATTTCTCCGGCATATTGCATTGTCGAAGTATTGATTTTTGCAATTCTGACATGTCCCAAATCTGTGACATAAGCAATTCCGTTTTTAATGGCTACTCCGAAAGGAACATTGAATTGGTCGGAAGGATCGGTTTGAGACGGGATCGAAGCAGGAATCTCCTGAAGGAGTTTTAAAGGCTCCTGATTGTTCTTTGAGAACAAAAGAGATGAAAAAATACAGGCGCTCAAAACTAAAAAGAGAATTTTTTTCAGGTTCATGAAAGTATCCTTTGTTTAAAATTTCTATAATATATAATCTATACAAAAAATAAAACCAATAAAATAAAATCGAAAAAAAAATTTAATTTTAGAATTATTTCGGCAAAGTCATTTTTTTTATCAAAATAAAAAAAACATTAAGTTAATTACAATCAATTTGTATATAGCTCAATAGAACCCGGGGTTCTATTCGAATTCACCCAAGGTTCTATATCCTTTTTGATGAAAAAAAGGTAGCTTTGCTGATAGATTTTTTTAAAAAAGGAGATTAGAAATGAAATTTCTAAAAAAGCAAATCAGCGCAGTATTACTCGGACTCATTGTGGTTTTTACTGCCTGCAGTAAGCCTGCTCAAACCAATGACAGTTTATCCGCTTCATCGGATCAGGTCAGAAGTCAGGGCTGGGTGCATCAGGTATCGCTTGTTTTTATCAACAAAATAGGGTTGGCAGATGTTTCCAAGCTGAACAGCCCTGTAGGAGTTGCGGTTGATTCTGAAAACAACTTTTATGTCGGTGATTTTGGAAACAGTATGGTAAAAAAATACAATATTTACGGACAGCTTCTCAAACAATGGGGCGGGTATGGAGTTTTACCTGGAAAAATGAATGTTGTGGGAGAAGTTTTTGTTGATCAGAGTGATTTTGTTTATGTTGCGGATATCGGGAACGGAAGAATCCAAAAATTTGATAAAGAGGGAAATTTCAAGAAGATCATCGGGCAGGGAATTTTAAAACATCCTCGGTCGGTGGCGGTCGATGAAAATGGAACTGTTTTTGTGCTGGATGAATTTGCCAATCAGGTGGTAAAATTTAACGCAGAAGGAGAATTGTTAAAATCCTGGGGAAGTGAAGGAGTTTTTGCAAGCCAGTTTATGTTCCCCAACAGCATTGCCGTTTATCAGGATAAAGTTTATGTTTTAGATACTCAAAACAGCAGAGTTCAGATTTTTGACAAAGAAGGCGCATTTCTTTCTATTTTTGGATCTTATGGAACGGCGGTCAATCAATTTAATCTTCCAAGAGGCATCACAATAGATCAAAATGGAACTATCTATATTGCGGATACCGGCAATAATCGGGTTTTAAAATACAATCTTGATTTTAATTTTATCGGAAAAATAGACACGGTAGGCTATTTGATTGCGCCGAATAAAGTCGGGGTGGATCAAAACGGGATTTTAATTATTGCCGATACAGGAAGCCATCTTGTCAAATTTTTTTCATCCGGTTTTGTTTTTCTGGGCTATGCGGGAACTCCCCGAAATGCAGATGGGGAATTGAATTACCCTACCGGTATGGCATTTTTTGAAAATAAACTCTATGTTTTAGACAGCTCGAATTCAAGGGTTCAGGTTTTTGATCGGTTCGGACGATATGTTTCTCAATTTGGAGGATTCGGATTCGGAAACGGTAAATTATTTGCACCGAGAGGAATCGCGATTGATCAGGAAGGATTTATTTTTATCGCGGATACCTATAACCATATAATCCAGAAATTTGACAATCAGGGAAATTATTTAGCTTCTTATGGCGGGCAGGGATATGCTAACGGTCAATTTAATTTGCCGTACGATATTCAGATTGATAGAGAGGGTAATTTTTATGTTACTGATTTTTTAAATCACCGGATTCAAAAATTTGATCATTTTTTCAATCATCTGAAAACTTTTGGAAGTTTTGGTTTTGGAGAAGGGCAGTTTTTCTGTCCGAATAGACTTTCTATTGATAAAAAGAATAATGTTTTTGTAACAGATTTTTATAACAACCGGGTTCAGAAATTTAACTCAGAAGGCATTTTTATTTTAAAATTCGGCTCTTATGGTCATGGAAACGGGCAGCTTTATTTACCAGCAGGCATCTATGTAGATAAACAGGATCGGGTTTTTATTTCAGAAATGGGAAATCAGAGAATTTCAATTTTTGACACAGAGGGAGGTTTTATAAAAACAATTGGAGAAGTCGGGGCTGGAAACTATGAGTTTCATTTTCCTGCCCAAATAACGGGAGGAAAGGGACATTTAATATTTGTTTCAAGTCCAGCGCTCAATAAAATACAGGAGTTTATTGTTTCCTGGTAATTACTTCATTTTGAATT
>MIAO01000034.1:0-1396 GCA_001829155.1 Spirochaetes bacterium GWB1_36_13
AAAAATGATTTTCCAAATCCCGAGGGCGCAATAACCGCTCCTAGCTCACCTCGCCCTAAACCCCCGCCGAGGATTTTATCAATAGGTTGCCATCCTGTTGCAACCGTTGAACGTTTAATGTTAGCCATACGTTCTTCCAAATGATCGGTGAAAATGTGGCCGATGTCCCTCTCGGCGCCAAGTTCCAGGGATTTTTGAACAACAGAAACCACTTGTTCATAGTTTGAACCTTCGGCCAGTTCAAGAACCTTCTCAAGAGCCGTCATCAATGAGCGTTTTCTACAAAAATCAAGACTGCTTTTCTTTATATAATCCGAATCACCATTGAGCGAGGTCTTTTCAATCGCTCGAAGAAAATTAAGACACTCCGTTTTCAAAAGTTCACTTTGAACTTCTTTTGCAACAATAGAGACGAGCAGCTTGAAAGAGGGGTAAGTCTTGAACTCTTTTCGAAAATTGTTCATAATGTTGACAATTTCTCTCAGATGATCAAGAGAAAGAAAACTTGGATCAAGAACTTCGAGCAGTTGTTCAGCAAAACTATGATCTGATATGAGCGTGTGAATCAGGCTTTGTTCATAATGAGAACCCCTAGAAAATTGACTATTCTGCATGTTGTTTTTTTAACCCTCGCCTTTCGATCGGCTCAACGTTTGGGCACCCTACACGAAAGTGAAAGCATGGTATCAAAAAAACTTTGTCCAATTGACAAGAGTCCATCGTGTAAAAGTTTTAACCGAAGGGCAGTTTGTGTAAACGACACCTCTTGATCAAGGACGTTCTTGATCCTTTCAATGTTCTGAATTCCCATGATTGTATTTTCTAACTGAACGAGATCGAAGTTGAGTATAACTAGGTCTTTTTGGCTCAAGATACTCGGGAACTTGGGCGACTCATTCTCTTTTTTTGCACACAAATCAAACACCTCAGAAAGCTTAATCTTCTGTTCGTCCTTGAACGTCGGAAACAACTTGACCAGCGTTTTGAATCCAAGTCCTGAAATTCCTTTGATGTTATCGCTTTTATCTCCGGTGAGAGCTTTGGCAAGAGCAAAGTTGTTCGGATGCACCCCAAATTCAGAAACACAGTCTAGTTTAGTCTTTAATATCTTTTTACTGGGACAGTAAATAATAGTCTTTTCGTTTAGCATCTGGAAAAAATCTTTATCTCCAGAAGCTATAATTTTTTGATCTTGATCAAAGCGTTGACACAGATAGGCAAGAACATCATCGGCTTCAACACGGTCGAGACGAATTACATGCACCGGAAGACAGTGAAGAATCTCAAATAGTTTTTGAAACTGGAAATGTAGGTTCTGTTCGGCGTCTTTTGGATCTAAATATTTTGTTTTCAGCTTCAGCGGCTTACTGCGTTTCTTATAATCTTTGAAGATTTC
>MIAO01000034.1:1411-45498 GCA_001829155.1 Spirochaetes bacterium GWB1_36_13
TATTTTCGCTTTTTATATACATTCACCTGATCGATTGTAATCTCTAATTGGTAATTTTTCTGAATATACTGGTAAAGTTCCGGGTATTTTTCAAGTGGGAAACGGCTGTAGCCGTAGAAGTCGGCAGGCGCTGTATCAATAAAATAAAGAGGAGGATTTTTTTCTATATCTTCCCAAAAACTTTTCCAGACCCCTTCCATAGGTAAAGTCGTTTTCTGAGTATGGTCGGGTGTGCCGAAGATACGGCCTGTCAGAAAATCTGCCAGCAGAAACCGGGAAGAGCATTCTCTATCCGCATAATAATAAATAGGTGTGGCAAAACCCCATGCGAAAATCAGATCATTTTCTTTTGAGTTGTTTTGAATATAGACTCCGATTTTTTCGTAAACCATATTGGCATAAGTATAAAGATTATGTGTGACATTATAAAGAAATTTCTGACTGACACGAGGCACTGTGAAAATAAGCGGCAGGAGAATCAATAAAACAATCATCAGACTCGTGATATTTTTTTTATTTTTCTGAAACAAGACCGGAATGGAAAAACCGGTTAAAACCGATAAGGGAAGAATAAGATGAATAAAATAATGCCCGTAAGCCCTTTTCCCCAAAACAACCAGAATAAGAGAAAAAAACAGCCATAAAAGCGAAAAAACAATTCCGAGAAAAATTTGACTGGAAGGCGCTCTCTTTATGATCGTTTTAATTTTATCCTTACTTTTGACCCATGCAGCTATTATCAAGAAGCAGACTGGAAAAGCAAAAGCAAAAAATAAAAAAAACCTGAAAAAAAATTGAAAATACGACACTGTATCAGAACCACTAGCCAAATAACTCATGTTATAAGTCCATACCCAGAAAAAATGAGCGTCAAAGATTCCTTTTTGAATCATATAAACAAAAACCAGCCCCAGAAAAAAAACAGAGGAAACGCCTATGAGGGAGAGGGAAAACAGTTCTTTCTGAAAGAGCTTTTTCCGGTTTTCAGAAGGCGCAAAAAATATCTTCGCAAGGGCATAAAAAACAAAAACCAGAAAAAGAAGAGCGGCTTGAAGCCGGATCAGACAGGAAATGGTAAAAAAAAATCCAATCAGGATGAAAGTGAGAAATCTCTTTTTTTGATCCGACTCATAGCGGACAAAGAGATAAAAAATAATCATAAAAAAGAAATTGATCAGCGTCTCCCCATTGGTTGAAATGTATTTGGGTTCGTGAATATGCGCCAGAAAAGCAAAAGCGAGTACAGACCAGAGAGCGCTCTTTCCGTCTTTCAGAATTCGAAGAGTTTTAAAAAGCAGTAAGGCTGTGCCTAAAACCATAAAAAGAGTAACCGTATGAACTGCCAGCATATTGTTTTTTCCAAAAAAGAAAAAAATCAGAGAAAAAAAAGAATAATTAAAAAAAGGCTTATTATCAATTGCATCAATATAGGCCTGTTTTCCCGATAATATTTTATTTCCGAATTCGGCGAAAACCGATTCATCGATATCAATGATCCCATGATAGAGGGTTGGAATTCTTAAAACAAAAATAAAAGCCAGTAAATAAAGAAGGTTTTTTGTTTCATTTTCAAGTTTCATTCATGACCGCTTGCTTGTTTAAAGTGATTTTAAATTTAAATATGAAACTTTAAAACTTTCTTTTTTTTCAAAAATCCGAGTAAGTTAAATTTTTCATTTATGATTTTCAATAAGCATTCCTAATATTTTTTAGTAAATTTAAAGGGATTATTCTTAATAGAAAATTTAAAGCGAGTTCTAAAAATTAAATATTCTTGTCATTTCGAACCAAGTGAGAAATCTTAAGATATTGATCTTAAAAAAGATTTCCTTTACTCATTGAAATGACAATTTCTGCTATTTTTAAAACTCCCACGAAGTCAAAACAACAATTATTCAAAAGATAGAGAATAGAGGAGCGATTATGGAAGTACGAACACGGTTTGCCCCTTCTCCGACGGGGAGTATGCATGTCGGAAACGCAAGAACAGCGATTTTTAACTGGCTTTTTGCCAGACACCATAATGGAAAATTTATATTACGGATCGAGGACACAGATCTGGAACGCTCTACCCGGGAAAACGAAGAAAAACTCATTGAAGACCTCAAATGGCTTAAGATCGACTGGGACGAGGAACCGGTAAGGCAGTCGGATCGGACAAAGATTTATGAAGAATACGCGCTCCGGCTGGTCAAGGAGAAAAAAGCGTTTTTCTGTTTTTGTACGGATGAGGTGCTTTCTTCTAAAAGAGAAAAAATGATGGCTGAAAAAAAGGCTCCCCACTATGACGGAAGTTGTTCAAGGCTTTCAGATCAGGAGATTGAAGAAAATTTAAAAAAAGGCGTTCCTTATTCGATCCGTTTCAAAGTGGATCAAAAAGATATTATTTTTCAGGATCTGATTAAAGGCGAAGTCAATATCAAGGCTGGAATGTTTGGAGACTTTGTTTTGATCCGTTCCAATAAAATGCCGGTTTATAATTTTTCAGTAGTAGTGGACGACGCTTTGATGAAAATAACCCATGTGATCCGGGCCGAAGAGCACCTTTCCAACACCGCCAGACAGATTATCCTCTATCAGGCGCTTGGATTTCCTGTTCCGTTTTTTGCCCATACCGCTTTGATTCTGGCCGATGACGGCTCAAAACTTTCGAAACGCCACGGCGCAACCAGTGTGGAAGAATACCGGAAAAAAGGATATCTTTCCGACGGACTTTTTAATTACCTCTCCATTTTAGGATGGACGCCTCCCGAAGAAGGGAAAGATAAACTTTCACGAAAAGAACTGATTCAATTTTTTGATACAGACCGGGTAGCAAAAAGCCCGGCCAAGTTTGATCTTTCTAAACTCAACTGGCTCAATGGCGAGTATATTAAAGAAATTCCTTTTGAAGAACTGCGGCCGGTTCTCCTTTCTTTGATGGGGCAAAACTACGATTTATTTTTTTACAATCAGGATGAGATTGAAAAAATCCTTTTGCTGGGCGCAAGGAGTTTAAGCTATTTATCTCAGATTATCAAAGAAGTGGAACTTTTTTTTATCTCTCCTGAAAATATTTCTAAACCGCTTTCTCTGGATGAATGGAAGCAGGAACCTCATACCGCTCTGGTAAAAAGATTTTATGAGGAAGTATCCAAAGCAGAGACTTTGAATGAAGAGTTTTTCGGAACTTTACTTAAAAACCTGGGAAAAGAACTGGGCGCAAAAGGAAAAAATCTTTTTATGCCGATCCGCCTTTTTGCCACAGGGCAGGAACATGGTCCGGATTTAAATACGGTTCTAACCCTTCTTGGAAAAAATAAAATTTTAAAGATTATAGAACAATGTCTGTCGTTTTAGGAATTATGGGGCATTTTTGCAGCGGAAAATCCTACGCTGCTTCTTTTTTTAGGGGAAAAGGCTTTCTGGAGATTGATTTAGACCATATCGGGAAAGAAGCTTTGATCGAGAAAAAGAAGGAAATTACCGCTTGTTTCGGGGAAAAGATTCTGGATGAAAATGAAATTTCGCCCAAAAAACTGGGCGCGGTTGTTTTTGAAGACGAGACCGAGATCAAAAAACTCAATCAGATCGTTCACCCATGGATGGTGGAAAAGACGAAAGAACTGATTCATCAGAATAAAGAAAGAAACATTTTACTGCACGCCGCTATTTTGATTCAGATCGGACTCAAACCTCTATGCAATTACACGCTTTATATTGATGCGCCTCTGAAAACGATTGTGGAAAGGGGAATCGTGCGCAATCAATTTTCAAGAGAAAAAATTAAAACCATTTTAAAAATGCAGAAAAAAAATAATGCTTATTCGAAACACGCCGATTTTATTATAAAGAATAATCAAAGTCTGAATGATTTTGAAAAAAAACTGAACCATTTTTATAATAAAATTACGGAGGAAAGCAATGATGATGCAAGAAGACAACAATCTATTCAGTGAGCCGACCCTATCCGGCGGAAACAGCCAGAAATCAGGAATCAGCATGGATAAAGGAAAAATTTTCTGGGTATTTGTAATCGGGATTCTGGTGTTAAGCTTTGTTTTCGTATTCGGCTATTGGATCGGACAAAACAATGCCAAGGATTTTTCATCTCTGGCAAAAAATGTAAATTCTTCTAAAAGCCTGTCTTTGGAAAATGAAGAGATCAAAGAAATCCTTTCAGAAGATAAGCAGGACAATCAAGTAGTACTGAATAAAGAAACAAGTGATAATAAAACAATCAGCGCGGAAGAGCTTTTTAACAAAGAAGGCAGTGTTGAAAAACCTAAAACCAATCTGACTCATTTTGAGAAAGAAACGGTCAATTCAAAACAAACCACTGTCTCTAAAAACAATACAGGGAAAAAACAGAATCTTGCCAAGGGAAGCAAAAAATACGCGATCCAGCTAGCCAGTTTTACCAGTGAAGCAAAAGCTTCAGCTTTGAAAGAACAGCTTTTGGCAATGGGCCTTAAAGGTTTTGTCACTAAAGACGGAAAAATCTATAAAGTCAGAATCGGAAACTATGATTCCTATAATCAGGCAACCGCTGTTTTATCAAAAGTCATCAATAAGTTTAAAATCAATGATGCTTTTATCTTTGTGAGAAAAACAGGAAACGCTTAAAGTGAGGCTATTTCAATGACTATTCAGCCTTTAAACTCAAAACAGTATCAGTATCAAAACGAGACGGACCAATTAAACGGTCTGTCCCGTAAAACCCAAGCTACAAAAGATCAAAATAAACTAAAAGATGTCTGCTCAGAATTTGAAGCGGTTTTTCTGGATCAGGTTTTTAAGGAAATGAGAAAATCTGTGAAGATGGGAAATAAATCCCCTCTGATTGACGGCGGCATGGGTGAAGATATTTTTAAAGACATGCTTTATTCAGAATACACAAAAGTCTCAGCTAAAAACAACAGCATTGGAATCAGAGATATGATTTACAATTTTATCACAGAAAAAAGAGGCTGATATGAAATCGAAAATCCGTTTTTTATTCTCTTTATTTATCATTTTTTTTTTAACAGGATGCGCCTCGGAAGAACTGGCTAAAAAAGACAGTGAAATTCAGGCTCTCAGCAAAGATAAAAACGAGTTTGCTTCACAGGCAAAAGACTTGGCTTATCAACTTCAGCTGAAAGACCAGGAAATCGGGTTTCTTAAAGAGAAAATCAATGCCAATAATCAGGAAATAGAAGCTTTAAATCTGAAACTGGATAAACTTTCCACAATTGAAAAAGACTTTGCTGTGCTTCAGTCTGAAAAAAAATCAGGCGAAGAGCTTTTAAATGAAAAAATCAAAAATCTGACCGATATCAATACCGCCAACGAAGCTAGACTGAAAGAAAAGGATGATTCGATTCAGAAATTGGAAGAGATAGTCAAAAAACTCACCGATGACAATCTGAAACTGGCAATGGAACTCGAGCAGAAAAAACAGGAAATTGAAAAAATCTCGCAGGATGTGAAAGCTCAGGAAACCGCTTTCAAAGCGTCCGCTCCCCAGCTTCAAAATATTCAAAATCTTGAAAATAAAGTACAGGAATTGGAAAAATCTCTGGCTGAAAAAAACAAAGAAATCGCAACCTTGAAAGAACAGGTGGCTGAACTGAAAAAATTTCAGGAAGAAATGGAGAAAAACGGCGAAAAAATAAAAGAAGCGTTTAAAAACGAGATCAAAAAGGGTGAAATTATTGTTGAACACTCTGTAAAAAAAATACAGGTTGTCATGATGGAGCAGGTGCTTTTCAGAAAATCTGAAATTTCACTCACTCCTCAGGGTGAAAAAGTTTTAAAAAAAGTCGCGGCGATTTTGAAAGATGTCAGTGATAAGGAAATCTTTATTGTCGGGCATGCCGACTCCGATCCTGTGAAAGACCCGATTATTAAAAAGATTTTCCCGACCAACTGGGAGTTTTCAGTGATGAGAGCGGTCATGGTAGTGCGGTATCTGACGGAAATTCTCGATTTAAAACCATCTACGCTCACTGCGGCAGGATGTTCTTATTATAAACCAATTATGCCTGAAACCTCTGAAAAAAACAAGAGCGTGAACCGGAGAACTGAAATTTTAATTTTTCCAAAATTTGATAAAGTAGCCAAAAAAGAAGAAAAATAGGGTTTGTCTATGAAACAGAAAAAAATACACTTCATCGGAATCGGCGGAATCGGGATGAGCGGAATTGCCGAAGTTCTGGTCAATATGGGATACAGCATCAGCGGGTCTGATTTAAAGCAAAGCGAACTGACCGACCGTCTGAAAAAGATGGGGGTAAAAGTCTCTATCGGTCATGCCGAAGAAAATGTATCTGATGTTGATGTAGTGGTGTATTCCAATGCTGTGCCTGAAGACAACCCTGAAATTATTGAAGCCAGAAAAAAATCGATTCCCATTATTCCAAGGGCAGAAATGCTCAATGAACTCCTGAGAATCAAAAAAGGAATCGGAATTGCTGGAACCCATGGAAAAACCACCACCACATCCATGGTATCCTTTATTTTAAACGACGCGGGCTGGGATCCGACCATGATTATCGGTGGAGTCTTAAATACGATTAAAAGCAACGCGCGGATGGGAAAAGGGGATTATCTGGTTTATGAAGCCTGTGAAGCGTTTGGGTCAATTCATTATTTTCACGGGGAAATTGTCTGTATCACCAATATTGACAAAGACCACATGGAATACTACAAATCTCTCAAAAAACTCAAAGAAGCTTTTTTAAGCTATATCAACCGGATTCCTTTCTACGGATTTGCTGTTTTAAATGGAGACGATAAAAATATCAAAACCCTGATTCCTAAAATCGGGAAAAAATATTTTCTTTTTGGGCTGGATCCAAGCAATCATGTGTATGCTTATGATATAAAAAAAGATAATTTTTCTACTGTTTTTAAAGTTTCATTTATGGGAAAACCTCTGGGAGAATTCAAACTCAATGTCCCTGGTATTCATAATGTTTACAATGCTTTGGCAGCGATTACGATCGCAATTAATCTAGGAATTACAAAAAGTCATATTGAAAAAAGCCTGATTCAGTTTGTCAATGCCAACAGAAGATTTCAGTTTATCGGCGAGGAAAATAACATTACGGTTGTAGATGATTATGCCCACCACCCCACAGAAATTGCGGCAACCATCGATGCGGGTAAACAACTGGTGAACGGCAAGATAAAACGGGTCATCACTCTTTTCCAGCCCCACCTCTATTCCAGAACCCAGCTTCTTTATAAAAGCTTTGCAGAAGCTCTCTCAAAATCCGATTACACACTTTTGACCGAAATTTATCCGGCAAGAGAACTGCCCATTGAAGGAGTCAGCTCAAAACTGATTGTGGAGAGTTTCAAAAGAAGAGGATATAAAAATTATTTTTACTGCCCTCTTTTTGATGATGTTCTGGAAAGACTGGTTTCATTTTTAAAACCGGGCGACCTTGTCATCACGATGGGAGCCGGAAATGTCAACACCTTAGCTCCTTTGATTCTGGAAATGCTGAAAAAAAAATCAGAAAAAGCGGCTTAAGAGAAGAATTGGGAAACTGAAACTAATAAAGATTCCAGCCTACCCAATCCTTCACAACAAAAATCAGCACCTTGGTTTTTATTTATTTTTGAGTTATTCTTTAAAAAGAATTGTATTTATAACTGAATATAAAATGCAAAATTGTCATTCCGGTTTTTGCTTGCAAAAGACCGGAATCTGTTGCTAAAACACTTATTGTCGATAAATTACCGCTTTCGCGGGAATACCAGCAAAACATTGCACCGCTTCCAAGACGGGAGTGCGGATTCAAATCCCAACCCCCTAACCCCCTTGTCTTTAAAAACTTAAGGATAAATGAGTTAGGGAGTTGGATTTAACACCCGCTGAAATAGTCTTGAAATAATGTGATTCGAGTCAAAACAGATTAAACATTCAAAACACTTCAAAAAAAAATGTATTTATTTTCACCCGTTTATTGAACACATTCAAAAAAATATTTTTGCGTAAGATAGACTCATGAAGTAAATTTTAAATTATTATATTCATTTTTATAAAGAGGTTAAAAATGTATTACAATAATGAATCTTCACACTCATCCGAACCCGAAGGAATTGGGGGTTGGCTTATTTTACCTGCAATCGGATTATGTTTGGCTCCATTTCGTATTCTTCTTTCATTCATTAAAGACACGCTTCCGACTTTTTCAGATGAGATTTGGATTCCTTTGACTCAGGAAAGCAGTTCAGTGTATCATCCTTTATGGAAGCCTCTTTTAATTGCAGAAGCCGCGTCGGATATTCTTTTAATGGCTATCGGAATTGTCAACCTGATTCTTTTTTTTCAAAAGAAGAAATTTTTTGTTAAAATGATTATTATTACCCTCATTTCAACTTTTTTATTCAATATTTTGGATATTTTTCTGGTTTCACTGATTCCCCAGGCATTTTCACTTGTGAAAGCAGAGGGTTTATATGGCATTGTTCGGAGTTTTCTTGCAGGAGCTATCTGGATTCCCTATTTTCTGATTTCCAAACGGGTTAAAAATACTTTTACAGAATAAAGGCTACATCTTTTTTATTTTCAGATAATTAATCAATACAATAATCAGCGCAATCACCATATTCGGAAGCCAGGCTCCCGCAATGGGCGACATATACCCAAACTGCCATGCGAAATTTCCCGTGGTTAGAAGAGAATTATAAACCACATACATCAATATTCCGAAACCGAAAGCAATTTCCTTTCCCTTGCGTTTATTGATAATCCCAAGGGGGGAAGCGAGTAAAGCCATTAAAATAGCGCACACAGCATATGAAAATTTCCTGTGAAGAATATAGATATCATTTTTGGGCGTAATCACGCTCCTCATTTTTTCCAGTGCATCCCGTTTATGGTTGGCAGCCGAAAGCTTCATCTGGGTAATCATGGTTTTCATGCTCTGAATCTGGTTTGCATCAGTGGTTTTAGACATCATGTCCTCTGTAGAGGCAGCGTCATAGTACTGCTGCATGGCATTGTGATAGGTCTTCATCTCAGCCACAATATTGGCAAGCTCCACTTTTTTAATATTCCGGATCACTTCAATGATTCCTTCCATCTCAGCGCCACGGGGCATAATTTTTTTAATATCAAAATCGTTGATATAAAGCGTCATGGTATGATAAAAATCCTGAACCGTGTTTTTATCGATCTCCCGCCTGATATAGGGAAGCCCAATCACATTTTTAAGCACCAGAGGAAAAGCGTTGAGTTTTTCATCTTTCTGCAGAAAAAATCCCTCTTCGGCGATCAAGAGAAGGTTGTCTTTGTTATTAATAATCTTTAATTTATGAAAAATCTGTTTTTTTGTATCTGTCCGTTCCACCTGGATTTCAATATCACCCGCAATAAACTTTTTTTTACTTGCGATTTCAAGGGTCGGGTTCCGCCGGAGAAGCTCATATTTAGTAATGACATAGTTTTTATTTCCCCAAGGGAGGATATATTGAAAAAAGAAAAGATGAAAAACCATCACCATTACACCGAATAAAACAGCGGGACGGAAAATATTAATCATTGGAAGACCGTTGGTTCTCATCGCTACAATTTCATAATTACCCGATAATTCTCCCATAGTCAGAAGCACGCCCATCAATACGCCGATTGGAATAGTAAAAGTCATGACAAAAGGGAGAATATAAAAAAGAAGGGTAAATATTTTAACAGTAGGAATATCGTGTTCAATAGCAAACGAAACCAAATCATAGAGAAATTGAATCAGGTTGACTAGACTGAAAATCAAAATCCCCAATAAAAAATTTGGGGTTATACTTTTGAAAATATACTTGTCAATTAATTTCATATTTTAAAAGTTCCTTTTTCAGCCATCTCAAAGCATCTTCCCTGTTATTGAGTTCATGTTCAAGCTGTAGATTTTCAATTTCATAAAGAAGTTTTTTAAAAACAGGAGAAGGAGAAAGCCCCAGTTCGATTAAATCTTCTCCATTAATCAGTTTTTCTAAATTTAAAGTATTTTTTTCTTTTTCGTATATTTTTTTTAGTTTTTTCAAAATATTTTTTCTTCCGGGATAAAATGATTTTTGAAACTGCTTTAAAAAATCAAGAAACTGGTCAAAATTTTCTGTCATAAAAATCCGTTTCAGTTCTGAAAGCCTCATAGAAGAAAGGTGTTTATAATGATCTAAAAGAGTCTTGAGCCTAAAAATAATTTCACTTTGCTTATTGGAAAATTTGAAAGAAAGACAAATCTCTTTGATCTTTTCAGGACTTTCCTGCCAGAAAAGAGCAGTAAAGCGGATTTCGGGTAAAATCGTATTTGAAATTTTATCGGCAAAGCGGATATTTTTTTTCTGATAGGAAAAAGGGAAAACAATATCCCAGAGCCCTGATTGATAGATCAGCTTCAGATATTTCTTAATTTTAGAAGATTCAAAAAGCTTGAAAATCTCTTCCCGAATTCTTTCCCGGCTCACTGAAACAATTTTAGGCGCCATAAATTTCATGGCTTCAAGAGTTTTTTTCTCAATTTTAAACTTCAGCTTTGCGCTGAAACGAACAGCCCTGAGAATCCGCAGCTTGTCCTCTTCAAATCGTTCAAACGGATTGCCGATACACCGGATCACTTTTTTCCGTATATCATGGATGCCGTTTGTGTAATCAATAATTTTTTCAGAAAAGGGGTCGAAAAACAACCCGTTAATCGTAAAATCCCTTCTTGCAGCATCTTCTTTCATTTCTGTAAAAGAAACGGATTCAGGTCTTCTTCCGTCTTGATACTGACCGTCTTTTCGAAAAGTGGCGACTTCAAAGGCTTCTCCCTCCTGAATCACCATGATCACCCCAAACTGAGCTCCTATACTGACTGTTTTTTTAAAGATTTGAACAATCTCTTGTGGTTCGGCGGAAGTGGCGATATCAATATCTTTAATTTCCCTTTTGAGGAACGCATCACGGACACAGCCGCCCGCAAATACTACCTGATGCCCTTTTTCTTTGAGCCGGTTGGCTATCTGGAGAGCTTTCGGATATTTTTCAGTCTTCTTTAAAAAAGATATCATTTCTGTTGTTATTTCCTGAATCAATTATTTTTATCGTCTGGCTGTCATCCGTTGTCACCAGATTTCCCGATGAGTTCATTCTGACAATCGTATTGGAAGCTTTAAAAGTATTTAAAATCGTTTCTTTGAGATCCTCAATGTTTTTTTGGATCATCATCTTCATGGTTTCAGGGAGTTTTTGATCCAGTATTACCTTATAATATTCAATCGCATCATCCAGCCTTCTCTCTCTGACCAAAACAGCGGCTTCGTTAAACATATCTGAGTATTTCAAATAATATTTATTAAAGAAAACATTATTAAAATTATAAGTCAACTGAACAGGCTTGACTTTTTCCACAAATTTTTCAGGAGGAGCTTTTATTTCTTCTTTTTTGGGTTCATTGTTTTCTATTTTTGCCGTCACTTCCAATTTTGAAGGGTCAAGAGGCGGGCTTTCAGACGATGAAGAAACCTGATTATTTGTTTCGCCTGAAGTCTGAGTTATTCCGCTTTTTTCGACACTCTCATTCTGATTCACCGTATTGTTTTTTTCTGAAACCTCGGTTTTTTCCGAAGTATTGAAAACCCCTTCACTTTTTTGGATTTCCTCTAACAGATTCAAAGCTTCGGATTGTTGAATCCTGTTATTTTCTATTTCCACACTGGATTGAGTTTCCCCGTTCTCCTGAATGATGAGAGATTGTTCTAAAGCTTTCATTTTATCCAGCTCGCCCTGCCATTCTTTTTCATTGGCATCTTCAGAAATCTGATTGATTATTTTTTCTTTTTCTGATTCCTTATTGGTCAACATTTTATGCAGGAGTTCTGTAACTGTTTTTTCACCGCTGAATTGAATGCCAGACAGGGAAATATTTTCTATCGTCAGTTGAAAAGGGGAAGAATCATTGGAAGGAAACTGCTTGTTTTCAGAAACCGGATTTTCTTTTTTTTCAGGCTCTTTTTTAGGATTTTTCAGATCATGGATATAATCAATATTTTTTTGAATCATTTCTTTTTCAGAAGGCAGGGTTACTGTTTTTTTTACTTTTTCAAAAAAAAACAATGACTCGGAATAAGACTGATTTTGAAAAGATTTCTCGGCTAATTCAAGCATTTTTTCCTGAGAAGCACGGATAGGAGATTGTTTTTTAACATCGGTCAAAGAAAAAGGAAGCTTGGAATTCATTGCCTTTCCTTACATTTATTTTAACAATACTTTATAAATTTAATGAATAATATTTATAAATTCTATTTAGATTCAATAAATCGTTTTCTTTTGTTTGCAAAAAAAAATCAAAATTGTTATATTTAATCGTGATTTTTTGCATTTTTAAAAGAAGAATATAAATAGCTTGAAGGAGATAAAAGCATGAAAAGAACTTATCAGCCGAGTGATTTAAAAAGAAGAAGAAGATTCGGATTCAGAGAAAGAATGAAGGATGAAAATGGTCAGGATGTCATTAAAAGAAGAAGAAAAAAAGGAAGATACAAACTTTCCGCTTCTGATGAAAGAAAACTCCGCGGAACAAGAAGGCCGTTATAAAATTTAAAAAGATTGACAATCAATCTGATTTTAAATTAGTAAAAGAAGATGGGAAAAAAACAGCAGGCCGATTTTATTTGGCTTCTTTTCTTCCTTCTTCTGAAAAAAAAATGGCGGTGATTGTTTCAAAAAAAACAGGGAACGCAGTTGTCCGCAATTATGAAAAAAGAATTGTCAGAATTTTTTTAAGAGAATACTGGGATCTGCTTCCCGATGGTTTGTTTGTTTTGATTCGAATTCCAAAACGGACAGGAGTTTTTTTAGAAAAAAAGAACGATGTCTGGCATTTGATTAAAAGGACAAAAGAGAGTCTTTTGAAATGAAGATTTTAAATTTTTTCATGATTTTATTGATTCGTTTTTACCAAATGACCCTTTCCCGTATTTTTGGAAACAACTGCCGGTTTTATCCCAGCTGTTCAGAGTACGGACTGGAATGTTTTAAAAATCATCATTTTTTTAAAGCTTTCGGAAAAACAACCTGGCGGATTCTACGGTGCAACCCTTTTGGAAAGGGCGGATATGATCCTTGTACCTGCCAGACAAAAGATAATAAAAATAATAGAAAGAGTATTTTATAGTTTATCGAGTTTAATATCGAAAAAAGGGGAAATGCATGCAAGAAAAAGATCCGGGAGCGGTGAAAAGAATTATTCTGGCTGTTGTCATCAGTGTAGGAATTATGCTGATTTATAATCTTGTCTTAAAAACGGAAGAAAAACCTTCCCAGCAGACTGAAATCAATCAGACTGAAAAAAAAGAAAGTCTTTTATCTGAATCCAGCCAAAAAGAACCAATAGAAAAAAAAGAAGTGAAACCTGAAAGCAAACCAGATGTCAATGCTTTGGAAAAAACAGCGCAGCAGGAAATCCTTCTTTCAAAAGAGACTGATGAATACAAACTCACCTTTTCAACAAAAGGCGGAACACTCAATAAAATTGAAATGAAAAAGATTTTCAACAAAGACGGCGCTCCGATAGAAATCACCCCTCAGCTTTCGCAAACCATGAATCCGCTTTTTTACCGGATCGGGAATTCAAAAGAAATAGACTACAAGATTGAAAGCGAAACCTCAAAATCCATTGTCTTTGTTCAGGAAAATCCAGAATGGATCATTACCAAAAAATATTCATTTGAACCTCAAAGATACGATATTCTTCTTTCCATTACGGTTCAAAATAAAACAGACAAAGAAATTGCAACGACTGCTTCCTTATTTTTTGGAACCAGTTTAGGACCGATTATCGAAAAAGAAGAAAACAGAACCCGTTATGATGAAGAAGTACTCACAGCTTATTACAGCCGTATGGAAAAAGGCGAAACTGAAATAAGCGGGGAAACGGTCACTAAAAACAATATCCCTCTCAACTGGGTAGGAATGGACAACCGGTATTTTCTTGCCGCCATTATTCCCAATCAGGAAAAATCTTACGATGTTTATATCAAAAATGAATCAGAACTTTTTGACGAATCGATGGTTGTTTCTGAAAACATTGTCTTAAAACCGAAAAGTTCTTACGATAGTTCATTTACTGTCTATTTAGGACCGAAAAATGAAACTGAACTTGAAAAATACGGAAAAAAACTGGAGTCGGTAACTGAAAGAGGCTTTGCTCTCACCCGATTGATTGGAAAAGGAATTAAATGGCTTTTATTTAAACTCAATCTTCTTTTTTCCAATTTCGGAGTCAGCATTATTTTTATTGCCTTGATTTTCAAGGTTCTTCTCCATCCTTTGACTAAAAAAAGCATGGAATCTGCTAAAAAAATGCAGAACCTGAAACCTCAACTGGATGCATTAAAGAAAAAATACACCGATTCCAAAGAACTCAACGCGAAAACATGGGAACTTTACAGAAGAGAAAAAATCAACCCTGCCAGCGGCTGCCTTCCTATGATTCTCCAGATGCCTTTTTTCTTTGCCCTTTATCAGGTTATTCCTTACACAGTCGAGCTCCAGAATGTGCACTTCCTCTGGATCAACGACCTTTCTTCCCCTGATACAGTGGCGTTTATCGAAGCTTTTAAAACCATCTTTTTTCTGCCTTACAAATTAAACATATTACCTCTTCTTCTCACAGTCCTCTCTTTTGTGCAGACCAAGGTAACCCAGACAAGCGCAGCAGGTCAAAACAAAATGATGGAATATTTGATGCCGCTGATGTTTCTTTTTATCTTCTGGAACATGCCTTCCGGACTGGTGCTTTACTGGCTGATGCAGACTGTTTTTACCATTATTCATCAGATGATTGTGAATAAACTCCCATCCCGAAACCAAGGTAAAAAAAAGGAAAAAGCGATTAAAATGAAAAGATAATAGACAGGGGGAATACATGGAATTCAAAGATTTTCAGGATTTTGCCGGAAAAAATTATGATGAAGCAGTTGAAATTGCTTTAAAGACCCTGGGAAAAACAAAAGAAGAAGTCAATATCGAAGTTCTTCAGGAATCTTCGGGTAAAGCAAAGTTTTTTGGATTTTCCTTAAAAAGTTTTAAGATCAGAGTATTTTATCATCAGGATAAACCAGAGATAAAAGAAGATCAAAAAGAAGAAACAGATGATTTTCAGGAAGTAGCCTATGACAATATGTCGGTGATTGGAAAAAAATCATATGATTTTTTAAAAATGACCCTCGGCTATCTTTTTAAAGACGCGGAAATTGAAAAAGTTCAGGAAAGTGACGAAGTAATTCAATTTTTCCTTCATTCTGAAAATCCTGATATGATTATCGGGAAAAGCGGAATCCTTCTCGAATCTCTTCAAGTACTGACCTACCTGGTTGGAAATAAACATGAAGACAAGTGGAAAAGGATTTTGATCAATATCGATGACTACAGAGAAAAAAGAGAAACCGATATTCATGATTTCATCAGAAATATTGCCGGGCGTGTCAAAAAAACAAGACGGCCTTTTCTGACCAGACCCTATTCGCCTTATGAAAGAAGAATCATCCACATGATCATTCAGGAAATTCCTGGGCTTGAAAGCGTAAGCGAAGGCAACGGACTTTATAAGAAGGTCTGGATCAAAAGCAGATGATTGGAATTGTAAACTATCAAAGAGGAAACCTCAATAATGTTTATCGGGCGTTTACCTCTTTTGGATTTGAAACAGAAATTACCGATTCTCCCGAAAATCTTGAACGCTATAACGGTCTTGTGCTTCCGGGAGTCGGAGCTTTTCAGGATGCGATGGAAACCCTGAAAAAAACAGGTTTTGATACTGCTATTAAAAATTATATTCAATCCGGACGCCCCTTTATGGGAATCTGTCTCGGTCTCCAGCTTCTTTTCGAAGAAAGCCTTGAGTTTGGAAAAACAAAAGGACTGGGAGTCTTAAAAGGAAAAGTAGTTCCTTTTCAAATCAGCCTGAAAGTGCCTCACATGGGATGGAATCAAATCCGGTTTTCCAAGCCTTCCCGATTTATTCAATCTGATTTAAACGGAGAGAGTTTTTATTTTGTCCACTCTTATTTCGTAGTGCCTGAAGAAAAAGAGATTATTCTTTCAACCACTTCTTATGAAATTGATTTTGTTTCTTCGATAGAAAAAGACAATGTTTTTGCCTGCCAGTTTCACCCTGAAAAAAGCCAGAAAAAAGGCTTGAAAATGATTAAAAATTTTGGAGATGCCTGTGCTCGTTATACCAGCCATTGATATTCTGGACGGAAAATGCGTCCGACTCTACAAAGGTGAATATGAAAATCAGACTATTTACAATGAAAGCCCTCTGGAACAAGCTCAAAAATTTGAACAACTGGGGGTCAAAAGACTTCATATCGTCGATTTAAACGGCGCAAAAGAAGGAACCCCTGTCAATATAAAAATCATATCTGAAATCTGCCTGAAAACAAAAATGCTGATTGAAGCGGGCGGAGGCATCCGGACAATAGAAACCGCAGACGCTTATCTTCAAAGCGGGGTTTCAAAAATTATTTTAGGCAGCCTTTTAGCCAAAAAACCTGAAATTATTCCTGATTTTATCCGTCTTTTCGGAAAAGAAAAGCTGATTGCCGGGATTGATTTTAAAAATAATCTTTTCGCCACCGACGGCTGGCTTGAAACCACTGGGAAAGACCCGTTGGACTTTGCCGTAGAACTTCAAAAACAGGGGTTTGGAGAATTTATTTTTACAGATATTTCTAAAGACGGCACACTGGAAGGTCCCAATACCTTATTCTATCAAAAAGCTTTATCAAAATTAAAAACAGGCGTGATTGCATCCGGCGGGATCGGCAGCGATCAGCATCTGGAAGATCTTTCCAGACTTTCTGATCTGACTGGGGTTGTGGTTGGAAAAGCCTATTATGAAAACAAAATCACTTTAAAAAACTGGCTTTCCTGATTTTGTCCCCTACCCATTCTAGCACACTTTTAGTCCAATTTTATTTTTTCAATAATTCTTCCCGGATACACATGGGAATATCGGTAAAAATCCTCAAATCCATCAGCTTGGGCGTTCCTTTGATAATGGGAGTAAAATCCATATGAGGCAGAATCTGGGTCTTTATATCAATTCCAGGAGCAATTTCAATCAGTTCCAAGCCTTCCGGCGTGAGTTTGAATACCGCCCGCTCGGTAATATAAAGCACAGGCTGATTGACTTGATTGGCATACTCACCGCTGAAAGTTTTATGCTCCACCTGCTTGACAAATTTTTTAACCTTGCCTTCTTTTACAATCACAAGTTTTCCGTTTTCCACAGCAACTTCGAGGTCTCCTGTAGTAAAAGTTCCCAGAAAATAAAGCTTTTTCGCATTTTGGGTAATATTGATAAATCCGCCTGCTCCCGCAAATTTCGGACCGAATTTACTCACATTCAGATTTCCCTGTTCGTCAGCCTGCGCCAATCCCAAATAAGCTAAGTCTAACCCTCCTCCGTCGTAAAAATCAAACTGAGAGGGCTGATCCATCAAAGCCTCCATATTGGATGCAGCTCCAAAACTCAATCCGCCCGCAGGAATTCCTCCCACAGGTCCCGGTTCTACCGTGAGAGTAAAAAAATCCAGAACCCCTTCTTCGGCTGCTACCATCGCCACTCCTTCCGGCATACCGATTCCCAGATTAACCACTGTTTCAGGTCTGAGTTCCATAGCAGCGCGGCGGGAAATAATTTTTCTCTCATCCAATGGGAGCTTTTTCATAGCAGAAACAGGAATCTTAATCTCAGAGCTATAGGCAGGATTGTATTTTTCCGCAAAAGTCTGCCAATGATTCTCAGGGCTGCCTACTACAATATAATCCACCAGAATAGAGGGAATAATCACATTTCGGGCAGGCAGACTTCCGCTTTCAGCGATTTGTTCCACCTGAACCATCACAATACCTCCTGAATTTTTCACAGCCTGAGCCATGGCCAGAGATTCTAAAACCAGCGTTTCTTTTTCCATGGTGATATTTCCCTTGCTGTCAGCGGTTGTTCCACGGATCAAAGCCACATGAACCGGTATCGATTTATACCACAGATATTCTTTTCCTCCCAGTTGAATCAGTTCAACAATATCTTCCTGGGTTTTGGCATTGATTTTTCCCCCGCCGTTTCTGGGATCCACAAAGGTTTTTAAACCGACATGGGTAATATGCCCCGGACGCCCTCCTGCAATATCGCGAAATAAATGAGAAATACAGCCTTGGGGCAGGTTATAGGCTTCGATTTGATTATTCAATGCCATTTTGCCCAGCTTAGGAGCCAATCCCCAATGACCACCGATGACCCGTTTCACTAATCCTTCATGAGCAAAGTGATTTAAGCCTTTTTCCTTCCCATCGCCCTGCCCGGCGGCTAAAATAATGGTCAGATTTTTCGGTTCTGAAGTTTCAATATAGCGTTTTTCCAGCGCAATAGCCAGTTCTTCAGGAAATCCGTTTCCCACAAATCCTTCAGTGGCAACAGTCATTCCACTTTCTATCTTTTTGACCGCCTCGCCGGCAGAAATAATTTTATTTTTTTTCATGGATTGCCTCCTGCCTCATTTCAGAGATTTTTAACTCAATCTTTTTTCAAGTCTTTTACTCTCTCTGTTTAGAGACAATATTTTTAATATGTTAAATAGTTTTTTCATTCAACTGTCATAAAATTGAAATAACGAAGAATCATTTTCCTCTAAAAATATAATGAAAGCACTTTAAAAAAGAGATAATTTTTTCATTCTCTTTAAAAATTTATTTTTTCAGCAAAAAAATTGTTATCTTCTTTATAGACCGTTTTTATAAAAAAACTACAAGGAGTACTTTAATGGCTAGAAAATGTTCTTACTGCGGACACACAGAATGCAGCAAATGCGCCGATGAGCAGAAAAAAGGAAAAAAAGGCTACTGCTGCCAATGCCATAGAACCGATGTCATGAAATAAACTGAAACCGCAGCGCAGGATTGGGTCATGGCTGAATCCTGCAATCCCAATCCTTCCCTTATCTTTTGAAAAAATCTTTGATATTTTGCTTTGTCTTTTTGACATGACCGGCGCCTATTGGATTACATTTTGGGTCAGCCTGTATTTGTTATCAGGATTTACTTCTTTTTTTTACTATGAATTTTTTTATGCTGTGCTTTTGTTACCCATTGCATATTACTTGGAGTATCTTTTCCACCTTTACTTAAAGGTTTTTTATGATTTTGCTCTTTTGCATGAAGTACATTTTTCAGCAAAGATAAAACCGCTTGAAGAAAAGATAAATAGAAATATAATTAAATATTGTCTTCATTTATCACCTTTCACTCTCAATCCTTGTTAAAACATGCCTCGTCCCAATCCTGCCTCGTCCCAATCCCCCGCAATCCTTGTTTTAATGGAATGTACTATCAAGGGACAAGGGTCAGGATACAAGATGCAAGGTAAAAAGAGTAGAGAAGAAGATAGTTTTGAGTCTGTGAAAAAGAATGTTATATTATAATCTTGAATATAAAATGCAAAAATGTCATTCCAGTTTTTTACGAAGCATGAGACTGGAATGTAGTTCAAATCATGAATCAAATCAAGGATAGTAAAAAATGATGAGAAAAATTGCTTCTATTTTGATGATGGGAGGGATTATTTCTTCCCTCTTTTTGATTTATTTTGAAACCCGGACAGGCAGTTTCTGCCCCAGAATTTTTAATTTTCCAGCCTGCTTTCTGGTTTTAATTGCTTTTGTTCTGGTTTTTATTTCTGAAATCTTTACCCATTCTTCAAAAAAACTCTCTTATTTCTTCTTTTTTTCAGGGAATCTCCTTGGATTGGGGCTGGGAGCATGGTTTTCAATCCATAAACTTTTTTTGAATGGACACTGCCCTGTTTTTTTTCAAATTCCTCTCTGTTTTGTCTCGTTTTTGATTTTTTTATATCTCCTGATCTGGAAATTAAAAAAATGATTCAAATTTTCTTTGCTTTATCTCCGATAGTAAATAAATGAAAACTCAATTTGACTTAAAAAACATTCAGGAGATTTATAATCTCTATTTTAAATTGCAGGCATTCTGCCACACTGCTTCTCCTTTTGAGAAAAAACTGGTTCAAAAAAACATGGATGAAATACAAAAATGGCTCCTTCAAAACATAAAAAAAATCAATTTCTTTTGCCAAGGCTGATTTTTTTCATTTTAATTTCTTTTTTATTTCTTTCATGTGAAATAAATCAAAAAGAACATAAAGGTATTATTTCCCTGACTCCCGCTATCAGCTCTATTCTTTTTGATTTGGGAATAGACAAAGAAGTCATTGCCGTCACCTCTAATGATGAATTTATTTTAGAAACTTCTGTCGGCTCATTTATTCATTTTTCATTAGAAAAGATATTGAGTCTTTATCCTAAAACTGTTATTTATCAAGATTTTCAGGAAGAATGGATTAAACCGATATTAAACCATCCCAAGATTCAGTTTATAAAGGTCTCCCTCAATAATCTGAACTCAATTTTCCAAGCTGCTCAAAAAATTGGAAAAACTTTTGGGCTGAAAAATGAAGCGCTCCCCAATCCCGGCTTTATCCTCCCCCTGACTCAGGAGTTAAAACTCAAGCCTTTCCGTTATCTTGCTGTCGTGGATAGGGATAGAGAATGGAAAACTGTTTTCGCTGCTGGAAAAAGTTCTTACCTTGCAGAATTATTAGATTTTTTAGGCGGCACCAATCTTCTTAATAGTGAAAGAGATTATATTCAGGTTTCAGAAGAAATTTTTCTTTTAAAAGAAAAACCAGATATTATTATTTGCTTTACAAATAGAATTGATAATGAAACTTTTTACAAAAACATCCCTGTTATTTATCTTTCTAATCCGAAGCTTTCAATCCCTGATTTGAAAATTGAAAGTAAACTTCGCCTCATTCAAAAAGAAATCCGTTTTATTCTGAATCCATAAAGTATTAAATTTGATTTTATTTTTTAAAAAAACAGAATGAAGAGACGGCCATAAAACATTTAAGACAAAGCCTATTATTGATTTTTTTACTTTTTTTTCAATCCTCTGTCTTTTCGCAGGAAAAAGGGACTGAATGGGAAACCAGTAATTTTGAAACTCAGGAAATTCAAACAGGTGACTCAAAAAAATCCCTCGTCATTAAAAATGCGGATCAGATTTACTACTCTGAAGAAAAAGACAGCACAGGATACACCACAGCCGAGCTTTACGGAAATGTTTATATTCTTTATGAAGAAAAACGAATTTTTGCAGACGAGATCACAATCAAGTTTTTTGATCAAAGTATTAAAGAACTGGTTGCTTCAGGCAATATTATTATTGAAACGGATAAAAACATTACTATTGGAAAACTCCTTTTTCTTTACCCTGAAACGAAAAAAGGTCTTATTTATTCCGCTGAGACTTACAATAAACCCTATTTTATCCGGGGAGAATATTTCAAATTTCTGGGTGAAAACAAACTGATTGTCAAAGATACGGAGTTTACAAACTGTGAATTCCAGCTTCCTCATTATGCTCTCGGAGCCAATAAAAGCTGGATTTATAAAGATGACATGGATATGTTTTTCGGTTTTCATATCAAGGTCGGTGAAGATCCTATTTTTTATTTCCCTTTCATGTACCGTTCCTATTATGGCACCGGACTCATCACCGCGCTCGGCAATGAAAACGGTGTCGGTTTTTTCTTAAACAATACCTATCAGACAAAGGGTCAGTCTTATACATTAAAACTCATGATCGACCACTACCAAAAGACAGGAGAATACCTCGGTCTTGAACACACCAGAAGCGATATCGGAACCCTGACTTTAAAAACAGCATTGGTTTATGACCGTCATGTCAAGTATGAAGGGACTGAATTTAAAAATTTTTTCGAGGAAGTCAGCGGAGAAGGACCTGTTTCCGGTCGATCACTCCGTTACAAAATGGATATTGCTTTTGATAAAACGCTTTTATCGGGAGATAATTTTCTGGGACTGACCACAAGCATCAAAGGGAGCTGGTTTGAACCCACCGATCCTTATCTGACATCCCAATTTGAGTCCAGAAGAATGGATACTTTTGATATTAAAAAAATTCTTTTCCCGGAAGACTCCCCCTCTTCGCTTGCTGGAAGCTTTGCATCAGGTTCCGGACTAGGTCGGAAAATGGATTTTGCTATAAACAGCTCTTTTTTAGGGTTTACGCTTTCAGTAACAGGAAATTTAAACTACAATATGTCTAAAACAGACAATGAAGAGAACGCCAAAAATCGTTACAAACCGGATTATTACAAAAACTATAAGTCAAGCAGTACTTTTCCCAGTATTAATATCAGCCGCCCTTTTTCCCTTTTTGATCCGATTGCCCTCATTTTTGATCCCGCTTCTTTCGGCGAAGGGAATTCGATCACATTCCCCTTTAATCTTTCAACAGCAGCAGCCTATACTAAAACAAAAGGATATGACACTTCCGGTAAATTGACTTCCGAAACAATCAATGAATCCCTCAATTTAAATTTCACATCCCCCCTTACTTTCAACTTCAAGCCTTTTTCCGTTTCCCTTCCCTTCGGCATCAACAACGGGAATCAGATTAACTATAATAAATCTTATTCCAACAGCATCTTATCCAATGATTATAAAAAAAACACCTATACTTTCACATTCAATTCTCCTTTTAATTTTGCAATCGATGAAAAAGCATATAAAATCGCTTTTAATTTTCCGGTTTCAACTTCTTACACCCTCAATAAACAAAAAACCGCTTTTTCGACTTCAACCAATACTTCATCATTGGACGCTTCCGCGACTTACAATTCGAAATCGACTTCTTTGGGAGGTACGGCTCAATTTGATTTTTTTAAAGAATACGAATACCTTCTCACCTCTCTTACTACCAATATTACCTACTCCAGCAGCGAAAAATACGGCGAAAACATAATCGATGATATTCAAAAAGGCAAAACCAAAAACTATACTTATACTGCCAGCCTTTCTTTTCTTAAATCTTCCTTTTCACTTTCGACCAGTTCAAATCTCTCCGACAATACGGCAAAAGAAAGCCGAAAAGGTCCCTTAAACCTCAATTTTTCTACATCCCTGATCCCTAATATCACAATTCAGGATTCTTTTTCCTACGACCGTTTTTTAAAAGAAAACAAGAGCAATAATTTATCCATCAACAGCAGCATTGCCACAAGAATTTTTATTACTGACAATTTCTGGATCAATTCTCTTTCTTTTAATACTTCATGGAACAGAAGTTATCAGGATTATAAAAGCAATTACCTCAGCTATTCATTCTCAATGAACTTTAATTATACGAAATTCTGGCAGTTCAGCCTCGTTTCCTCAGGAAGCAATAACAAGCTTTATTACTATACCAAAAAAGTAGATGAAAGCATCCGCAGGGATTTCTGGAAAGACCTTTATAAATCGGTTAAACTCTGGAGCATTGAAGATCGTCAGAATACTTATTTTAAAATGAGCTCATTCGGTTTTAATATTAAACATGACCTCCATAAATGGATGCTGGAGCTTTCCTCCACTTTTACTCCTAAAATTGAGAGAAACGGCGCATTTTATTTTGAAAGTTCCTTTTTATTTAAACTGACCCTCACCGAACTTCCAAGCTTGAACCCGACAGAAGTCAAAAAAACTTTCGGGCAGCAATGAAAAAAGTTTTAACTCAAGACGGTTCTTTTACCTTTTACTCAGAATTATTTCAGGAAAACTATCATACTCTGGCAGGCGCCGAAAAAGAAAGTCTGGAAAAATTTATTATTCCTTCGAAAATACTCGAGGATGATTCTATTGTTTCTGTTCTGGATATTGGATTCGGCTTAGGATATAATACGCTCAAACTCATTGAGGAAACAATGAGAAGGAATAAAAAAGTAGCAGTTACCGCTTTTGAGTTTCAAAAAGACCCTGTCATTCAATCCGCTTGTCAATTAAAAGGCTTTCAACAGGAAGTTTTAAAAACTCTCCTCGAAAAGAGTCATTTTGAAACAAATTTGATTGACCTTAAAATACTCTGGGGAGATGCGAGAAAAACGATTCATTTCATTCCCGATCATTCGATTCACTGTGTCTTTTTAGACCCTTTTTCGCCTCCTAAAAACCCTGAACTCTGGTCATTTCATTTTTTTAATCAAATTAAAAAAAAACTAACCCTCAATGGAAAGATTTTAACCTATTCATCCTCTCTCCCGGTCATATCAGGACTGATCCAGTCTGGTTTTTATACCGGCTATACCAAGCCATTTGGAAGAAAACGAGGCGGTGTGATTGCATCCCTCAACCCAAAAGACATTGTTTTTCCGCTGACTCAAAAAGATCTTTTTTTACTTTATACTTCTATTGACGGGATTCCAAACCGGGATAAAAATTATGATTCTAAGGAAAAAATGATTTTTCAAAGAGAAAAACTCTGTCAATACCTCAAATACAATCATTTCAAACTTTCTCATAAAAAAGCTTTAAAGATTTTTGAAAAATAATTGGCACGCTTATTGCTATCAATATCTTTAAATAATTAAAATGAGATTCAACTTAATATGTTTCCTTTTGTCTTGTTATCAGGAGGATACCATGAAAAATCTCATAGAAATAAACGCAATAGAAACGAATCAGAACTTTACCCATCCCTATGATGAAATAGAAAAAGAAATCAATTTCATAGGATTGGAAGCCGAAAGAATAAAACCTAAAAAAGCGGTTTTAAAACACCTTTTTTTCCTGTTAGATAAAACAAGAGAAAAACTCTATCTTTATCACGACTTAAAACAGGGTCTGATTTATTATCTGACAGGTGATTACTATTTAAAAAACGGCGAATATCAATTTGCCAAGTTCAGCTTGGAAATTGCCTACGAACTCCTGAAAAATTATAGGGGAATGAACGCCGGAATCAAAGAGACTCTGAAAAATCTTTAAGTAGTTTATTCAATAAAAAACCTCTTTTCTCTTCACAGCAGCCGGGAGTATCGCCCAATTCTCCCGGCTGCAAACAAACCACTTTTATCTTCAATTACTGATTGTGATAGGTCTGGATGTAGGCGCTATCGATAAGTTTGTCGTATCATAAACACCCTGATTATTCTGCTTATCATAAGCCACCAGCTTGACATGATAATCTCCATTCGGATAATCGGTTGTCTTTACTTCCCATTGGAAAGGCGCGTAAATCGCATCTCCCTTATCCACCCAGGTTGTTGTGCCCGGAGCCATCATATAAAGTTTGATTCTTGTGATATCATTTTCAATATTATCTGTCACCAAAGAACTAGCCACAATATTTCCGCTGATTGTAGAACCGGCAGCCGGTGAATAAAGACTGACAATCGGAGCCACATCATCATTGATTGTCAGAAAGATATTTTCAGTCTTGACATTATTCGGATCTGATATATCATAAGCTCTGAGAGTGATGACATGCATTCCATGAGCCGCTTTATACGCATCTTCCCAGTTATAAGTATAAGTGCCGCCGCTTACCACAGAGCCCGCTTCTTTTAAAGTTCCGTCTATCAGACATTGAATGACCATAGCAGAAGGTCCTGACGCTGTCACTGAAATCGGCATCGGGGTATTATTTGCATAAACGCTTGAATTAAAAGTCTGATCAGCTGCTGGTGTCAAAGCCGAAAAAGTAATAGCGGTTGTGCCGACAGCATTGGATACTTTAACATAAGAACTGGAAACTTTTGTGCTTCCGCTGCTATCCGTTGCAATCGTTCTGACTGTGTAAAAAGCGTCAGGATACGAACCACTTGTTGTATTCCACTCATAATTATAAATATTCCCGGTTGCCGTCGTTTTTTCACCAAGCAGAGTATTATTAATATAAAATTCAACTTTGGAAATTGTTTTATTGGCTGTAATTTTTGCAGAAAGATTAACCTGCCCATTCACGACAAACTGATCCACTGGATAAACTATTTCAGAAGTAATCACAGATGGGTTATAAACTGTGATTCCTATGCTTTTTGACTCGCTTTTACCCTGCGCGTCAATACTTTTTAAAATTAAAGTATGCTGTGCATCGCTCACTGTCATTGTATCCCATGTGTAGGCAAAAATATTGTTAATTTTAATATCGTCCTCGCCTATTTTCGTTCCATCTACATAAAATTCCACTTTTTCTACTGTACTGGTAGAAGGAACCGTCGCCTCAATCTTTATAACTCCGCCCACCGTTGCGTTTGCCTGAATATTGACGCTTTCTATTGTGAGTGTGGTTACAGGAACAACAGGAGCGGTATCGGTTGATTTACTTTTACATCCGATAAGAAATAAAAAAACAAAAGAAATTCCTGTCAGAAAAAGATAAACTCTCATTTTTTGTTTCATTTGAAATCCTTTTTTGTGATCAGTAAAATTTAAAAAAGGGAAGCCTGAAAGCTTCCCTTTTTTTTAAATATTTTTACTTCTTATTCACTTTTTTTAAAATCTTCTCTCATTTTTATTATTGAGGAAGCCCGTCTTTATCCACCCATGTTCCGGTAGAAGTCAGTTTGTAAAGAGTAAAAGCAGTTTGATATCCGTATTTTGCTCCGTAAGTTCCATAATCAGGATACCAGTTAATTCTCTTTGCCAAAGCGTGATCCAAAACGGTTGCTGAAACTTCTTCAGAATAAACTGAAGTAATCGTGTAAGTTTTGGTCACAATATCAGCAGTGTTATTTGCATCATCTTTTGCTGTTACTTTTATCGTAGTAGTTGCAGTAAACTTCAGTGTGCTTCCAGCTGTATAGGTTTTCTTGGTAGAACTTGTAACTGGGTCGCTTCCATCTGTAGTATAAAAAATAGCTGGGCTTGCAGTTACATTATCTGTAGCAGAAAGAACCACATCCACTGATCCAGAATAGCTTCCTGAATCTTTGCTGACTGTTACAACCGGTTTAACACCATCAACCTGTCCGCCTGATACAGTAACCGATTTGGTTACTGTTTTAATATTTCCCGCTGCATCATAGGCTTTTACAGTAATAGTATAAAGTCCATCCTGAGCAACAGTCCAGCTTGTATTGTAAGGAGCTGTTGTATCTGTAGAAAGAGGAGTTGTTGAAGTCCCAATATAGAACTCTACTTTCGTAACTCCGACATTGTCAGTCGCTGTTACATCAATAGAAACAGTTCCAGCTGTTATGGAAGAAGCTGGAGCTGTGATAACGGCTTCTGGTGGAGTTACATCAGAATTATCCAATCCGAAAAACTTTAATGCCCAGTAAGAAGAATAAAGGTCTTTGTCAACGGCAAATCCTGCTGTTGCACCACCTTGAGCAGCGCCTGTCCCGGGGTCAACTGTGATCGCGTGTCCCATTCCGTTGATCAGATAAGTTTCAACCACAGAAACTCCTGCTGAGTTTTTATAAATTTTATGTTCGTGTCCGCTTATAGTTTCAGTTCCATCCGCTGTTTTATCAGTTCCATGAACTCCTGTCCATTGAGCAACCAAATCATCCGCATTTCCTGGATAGACTGTATAGTCAGAAGTTCCCTGAAATACAACCACTCTTGGTTTTTTGGTGTTCGCAGGAATTAACGCAGCCCATTCCGCATCTGTTTTATCGATCGCCGCTCTCATACAAGTGAAGCCATCGGTCATTGTGGTCGCGCATTTATAAGGAATACCTGCCATAACAGCGCCTGACGCGAAAACATCCGGATAAGCAGCCAGCATAACAGTTGTCATAGCAGCGCCTGCTGAAAGACCGGTTACAAACACTCTATCTGTGTCAATTTTTCCGCTCAAAGACATAACCATGTTATAGATAGAGAGAGCTTCTCCCTGTCCTCGGGTAATATCGCCGGGTTCAAACCAGTTAAAACATTTGTTTTGATTGTTTGAGCTGTTTTGTTCTGGATAGATGACATAGAATTTGTATTTATCTGCCAATACATTCCACTCAGTATCATGGGCGTAACCTGCTGCATCCTGAGTACATCCGTGGAGAGCGACAACCACAGGAGCGCTTGCAGAGATTCCGCTAGGGGTGTATCGGTACATAGCCAGATTTCCCGGGTTAGAGCCGAAACTGGTTACTTTTTCCATCACTCCCGGAGTGATTGGGTCAGTGTTATTATTAATATTGATGGTGTAAGTTTGTGATTGAACGGCTGAAGCGTTTCCAGCTGTATCTTTTCCAAAGTATTTTAAAGTAGTCGTAGCAGAAATACTGATTGGTGAAGAATAAACTAAAGAAGACTCGGTCGGAGTACTTCCATTGATAGTGTAATAAATAGTTGCCGCTTCATTCGATGTCAAAGAAACAGTAATAGCAGCAGTAAAAGTTCCTGTTTCTTTATCAGCTGTAATGACTGGAGCTGTTACATCCTCTGCTGTAAATGTATAAGTTTTAGCTACAACCGCAGATTCTGCTGTCGCAGATTTCGCAAAATATTTTAAGGTTTTGACTTCACCAGCTGCTCCGGTGATAGAAATAGCGGCAGTATATTTAGTGGAAGATACTGTTGGCGCTGTTCCGTCCACAGTATAGTAAATATCGGCTGTCTGATTGACAGAAAGAGTCACTTCAATGGCAGTTCCTGCAGTGAAGCTTCCTGTTTCCTTATCGGCGGTAACCACCAGTTCAGTCGGCTGAGCGCTTAAAAGACCAAAAAATTCAGCCGCATAGTAGGAAGACCAGAGATCTTTATCCATTGCGTAAGATCCGGTTGCCCCGCCCTGCTTCTCGCCTGTCCCTGGATCAACTGAAATAGCGTGTCCCATACTGGAAATTGAATAATAAATAACGACCGCTTTTCCGTCTCCATTTTTATAGGTTTTGACAGTATGGCTTCCGACAGCCGCAGTTGCATCTGCCGTTTGGTCAGTCCCATGAACTGCTGTCCATTGATCCACCAGTTCAGTCGCATTTAAGTTTTTTACAGTTGAGTCAGTCGCTCCATGAAAAATAGCCATGGTTGGATAAGTCCCGCTGTATGAATAAGCTGAAGTTACGAGAGTTTTCCATGCGCTAGGAGTTTTATCAGCCCCTGGAGACATACAGGAAAACGCATTGCTCATAGAAGTCGCGCATTTATAAGGAATACCTGCCATAACAGCGCCGCTTGCAAACACATCCGGATAAACAGCCAGCATAACAGTTGTCATAGCAGCGCCCGCTGAAAGACCGGTTACAAATACTTTTGAATTATCAACAGTGTAGTCTGTTTTCATCTTATCTACCATTTGTTTGATAGAAAGAGCTTCTCCGGAATTTCTTGCGATATCCCCAGATTCAAACCAGTTAAAACATTTGCTTGAATTGTTTGAGCTGGTTGTTTCAGCGTAAACAACATAGAATTTGTATTTATCAGCCAGTACATGCCACTCCGTATCATGGGCATAGGCTGCCGCATCCTGAGTACATCCATGAAGAGCGACCACTAATGGCGCATTTGCAGGCACATCAGCCGGTACATATTTGTACATGGTCAATGCTCCCGGATTGCTTCCAAAAGATGTTACCTTAGTCAAGGTAACGGCTTTACTTCCGGTTGTAGTAGTGGTTGTAGTAGTGGTTGGAAGATCAACTGTTGGTCCGGTAGCACATCCTACAAAAAACAGGATAAATGCCACAATCCCCAAAGCTGTCAGTTTAAGACTTTTTTTCATCGCTTTCTCCTTCTTCGTTTCTTAATTTTAATTTCAAGTTCTATTAATAAATAAAAAGCTTTTTGAACAAAAAAACAATCATACTTAAGTTTAATTTTTCAAAAATCTTTCTATCAATCAACTTCTAATTTTAAAAGATAGTTCTTTTTAATCACCAAACCAATTATACCAAAGTTTAATTTTAAGGTCGAAATGCCTCACAAACACCTCGACTCCGCTCGGTGCACGGGTTAAATTACTTACTGACGCTTTACTTCTCGAAACATAGCTTTAAATTTATCTTATAATATAATAAGGATTGAAACCTCTTTAAAAAACTAAATTGAACAAAAATAAGAAATTTCCTTGCTATTCTGAGTAATTTTATTATTATATAATTTTATAAATTTAAATGATATTCATAAAGGAAACCTATGAAGAAAAAAATCGGGCATTATTTGATTCTTGAAACTTTAGGCAAAGGCGCTATGAGTGAAGTTTATCTTGCTCAGGATCAAGAAGCAGATAAAAAAATAGCATTGAAAAAGCTTTCCGGGTTTTCATCTGAAAATAAAAATGAATCCCTTGTCCGATTTAAAAAAGAAGCGCATACCCTTTCACTGATTTCTCATCCAGGCGTACAAAAATGCTCTGAATTTTTTCAGGAAAAAGATTCTTTTTATCTGGCTATGGAATATTTTGAAGGAAAAAACCTGAAATACTCTTCTCATCTTTTTAATTTAAGAGAAAAAATCGAAATTATTTTAAAGATTTCAGAAATACTGGAATACATTCATCAAAAAGGAATTATCCACCGTGATTTAAAACCTGAAAACATTCTGGTAAAAAAAGAAAAAAAAGAAATCCAGGTAAAAATGATCGATTTCGGACTGGCCTACCTCAATGATTTTTCAACCCTTTTCAGGCAGGGGCAGGGCATCGGGACTTTCTCCTATATTTCTCCCGAGCAGACCGGACTTTTGAGAAGAAACATTGATCAAAGAAGCGATCTCTACTCTCTGGGCATTATGGCATATGAACTTCTGACCGGAGAACTTCCTTTTAAAGACAAATCGATTTCCGCCCTCATTCACAAACATCTGGCAGTTATCCCCCAATCACCGGTTCTGATCAACGAAGAGATTCCCCCCGTTATTGAAAAAATAATCCTTAAACTCCTTGAAAAAGAACCGGACGGACGATATCAAAGCGCAGAAGGGTTAAAAAAAGACCTTGAATTTTACTTGTCTGATTCTTCAAAAGAATTGAATCAGCTGGGATTAAATGATAAAACAAGCGGGATTCAGTTTCAGTTTAAAGCAGTGGGAAGAGATGAAGAGCTGGCTGAACTTGAAAAAATTTATGAAAAAACCTTAAAAAACAACTTTCAGATGTGTATTTTAGCTGGAAAATCAGGCGCTGGAAAAAGTAAGATTATGGAATCGTTCCGGGAAAATCACTTTTCAAGATCTACTTTATACCTTTTTTCAAAATGCGCCCAAAACACTTCCAATATCCCCTACTACTCTTTGATTGAATGGATCAAAAGCTTTGAAAAATATTTAAATTTTCAAAACAAAACTTTTTTATCTTTTTTTTCTCAGGAAGAAAAACAAAAAATAATAAGTTTATCTAAAATTGTTCCTGAACTTTTTTACACTGAAAATAATTTCGAAAAATCTCAGGAAGAATTTTATTCTGAAGTCGAAAAATCAGAAATTTTTCAGGCTTTTACTGCCCTGCTTGACATCATAAGCGCAAAAGAAGAAAGCATTGTATTACTCATCGATGATATTCAGTGGGCAGATCAGGAGACTCTCAATAGTTTCGACTATTTTTTATCCGCCTGGCAGAAGAAAAAAATTCTGCTTCTTGGCACCTTGAGAGATGAAAAGAAAGATCTGCTGGATCCTTTCATGAAGTATAACAATTTTTATGTGCTCCCGATATTTTACTTCAACCGTAATAAAATAAAAGAACTGTGTAAAAAAATACTTTCTTCTGACTTTGAAATGGAAGAAGAATTTTATCAAATGATTGAAAAAAATACTTTTGGAAGCCCTTTTTATATTCAGGAAATTTTAAAAAATTTATTTCAAAATCAAATTTTATATAAAAACGGAACCCCCGAATGGAAAATAAACAATCAGAAATTTAAAAATTACCAATTTATTCAAGATTCGGCTGAAATAGCCTTTCACAGGCTGGAAGTTTTTTCAGAGCAGGAAAAAAAGATTCTGGCAGCCGCTGCAGTTATGGGAAAAAATTTTCATTCCGGCGCTCTTTATGAAATATTAAAAATTCTTCATTTTGAAAATCTGGAAAAAGAGAATTTTATCAGTCTTTTAGATAAGGCAAAACAGGAAATGATTCTTCAGGATCAGTTTTTGATAGGAGAGGGATATTATAGTTTTGTCCATGATAAAATTGTAGAAATGTTCAACAAAACAATAGACGAGAAGGAACGAAAAAAAATACACTCATCCATCGCTTTTTATCTTGAAAACTCAAGACAGGAAAAGATTCAATCTTCTATTTATGAACTGGCATATCATTATGATTTTACAGATAATCAAGAAAAAAAAGACTACTACAACCGTCTTGCCTATCAAAAAGCGCTTTCTCAATACGCTTTTCCAGATACGGTTTATTACATGAAAAAAATTGAAAAAAACTTTGATTATACCGCTTCTTTTACAGAAGAAAGCCTTGAATTTGTGATTTTTCTCTGTAAAATCATGCAGCAGATCGGGGAAATTAAAGAAAGTCTTTATTATCTTGAAAAAATTAAAGAAAAGATTCAAAAATTTTCTTCTGAAAAACTAAAAATTGATTATTCTCTTCAGAGTGGAATTGCTTATTATTACATGAATGACAATGTTTCTGCGCTTCAATTTTTTAATCAGTCTCTTATTTTATCCGAAAAGACTGGAAAAGAAATTAAAAACGGGATTCCTTACCGGCTGATAGGCTCTTCTTTCTGGTTCAGCGGTTTTATGAAGAAAGCGGAATATTATTTCAGCAAGGCAATCAAATATACCCCAAAAGATTCTCTGGATGAACTGCTCCCGATTCATGGTCTTCGGGGCTGGTCTTTCGTTCTTTTAGGAGAAATTGAAAAAGCAAAAAAAGACATTGGTGAAATTGAAAAACATATCACAAAAATTACTCACCCAATGATTCTTGCCCAGCTTTACCACTCGGCTGCCGTTTCTCTCATCTGGGGGGAAATCGATATTCAGAAAGGCTATAATTATGCCTTAAAAGCTTATGAATACGCTGAAAAAATCCACTATACTGTTTTTCAGTATTCGTCTTTAGCTTCACGATTTTTTGGAGAAATTTATCTTGAAGATTTTGAAAAGGCAGATAAAACATTTCATAAAATATCTGAATTTTCTGAAGAATACAAGATCAATATTGGAATCAATCTGATGTTAGCCTGGCAGGCAGAAAGTTTTTTCAGAAGAAAAAACTTTTCAAAAAGTGTGCAGCTGGCTGAAAAAATTTATCAGAAAGAAGCGGCTGATAAAATTGCTCAAATTTTATCTCTTAGAATTTTAGCGATCGAAAGTTATCGTTCAAAAGATTTGACTCAATTAGAAAAAATAATTGAGAAAGGGCTTGAAGTTTTTCAGGAAAGCGGAATACTGATGGAGGGAGCCTGTTTTATGGTTTTAAAAAAGCTCCTTCTGGAAAAAAAAGGAGAATCTTCTCAAGAAATAGATGATTTAATCAAGTCTTATAAAAAAGAAAATAAAGGTTCTGATGTTTTTTTCAACAGGGCTTACAAACTTTTACAACTCATTCAGGAAGAAAAACTCCCGGATACCAGCTCTATGTCTCTTTTTAAGGAAAATCTCCAACTGGAAAATATTATTAAAATCAGCCAGATGGTTGCCGCTATATTTGATCTGGACAAACTTCTGGAAGCGATTGTCGAAAAAACGCTTGAAATAACCGGGGCTGAAAGAGGTTTTCTTTTTCTTTACCAAAAAGACAGACCCCTTGAATGCCAAGTCAAAAAAGGATGCTCCAGTAAAGGATTTCCCCCCATTTTTGATTTAATTTTGCAATTTGTTGAAAAAAACAAGAAAGGAATTCTTTTTTCTTCTGAAACAGGCTTTTCTGAAAAAATAGAAATCAAAGACTGGGATCAATCAAAAATTGTTTCAATGATTTCCATTCCCCTTCTTTTCAACGAAACACTGATCGGAATCCTTTATCTGGACTCAAGGCTTCTTAAATCTCTTTTTACAAAGGAAGATTTTAAGATTCTTCAGGTTTTCACTGCTCAAGCCGCTATTTCCATTGTCAATGCGGAACGGACATCTATTATCAGGAAACAGTTTTTCAATCTGGTTGAAATTATTTCTTCTCTCATTTCAAATGCTTCTTCCCGAATTTATAACCGTACCCAGCAGACCGCTGTTTTTTCTGAACTCATTTCTCAAAAAATAGGCTTTTCACAGGAAGAAACAGAAAATGTAAGGATAGCCGCCCTGCTCCATGATCTGGGAATGATCGGGGTATTGGAAAAACTGGTTTATGAAAGAAATTTTCTCTCTGAGACAGAAAAAAAGATTTTAGAAAGCCACCCTGAAAAAAGTGTAGAATTAATCCAGGAACTTTATGGATCAGAAACAATCAAAAAAATCATTCTTCAGCACCACGAAAGATTTGACGGGAGCGGATATCCTTTAGGGCTGAAAGGAAAGGAAATCGAGACAGGAGCAAGGATTATTGCGCTTGCGGATGATTTTTCAGAACTCCTTGAAAAAAGAGATTTTCAGACTCTGGATAAAAAGGAAAAAATCATTCAAACTCTCAGGGAAGGAAAAAATACTTTCTATGATCCTGAAATTACAGAGGTTTTAATCCAGCTGATCGATGAAAAGAATCTGGTTTATCTTGCTGATGAAAAAGATATTTTTTATCAGGAGACTCCAGACGGATTTTTCTGGGAAATCCCTTCCAATATTTATTTTGAACCCATTATTGTCAGTAAAATTATTGAAAAAGCAGAACCATTTCTGGAAGACGCTGAAATTCTTTTTTCCATTGACTACAGTCTGGCAGAAGTCATCCGCAACGCTATTGTTCACGGCAATAAGTATAATGAAAAGAAAAAAGTAAAGATTTATTTTTCGCCCGTAAAATCGAGTTCAGGAGTGTCTTTAATATTTCGCATTCTGGACGAAGGCAGCGGGATGAATATCAAAGAACACAACCTTTTTTCAGAATCCAGGCGCGAACTTTTTTCTGTCATCCAGAAACTGAAAGAATACAACCAGAAAGAATCGCCTGCTTCCCTGCTTCATTCCATTTACAAAGACTTAAACTTGTTTAAAGAAAAATATTATTCTGATTTCAACACTTTCCGCCAGCTGGAAGAAGGAATTGAATTGACTGGAGGGGTAGGTCTTCTTTATGTCAAAAAAACATTTGACAATATTGATTTTAAAAATATTTTCATCGGGAATAAAATCTGCGGAACCGAGGTGATTATGGAGAAAAAAATTGAGGATAGCCTAAAAAATCAGTAAATTTTGAAACCTAGATTAATCAAAAAAAGGTTTATTATGGAAGATTCCAAACTTACTCCCATGCAGCAGCAGTATTTTGAGATTAAAAAAAAATATTCGGATTTTATTCTTTTTTTCAGACTCGGCGATTTTTATGAAATGTTTGAAGAAGACGCTGAGAATGCTTCCAGAATTTTAGACATTGCCCTGACACAAAGAAACGGGCAGAAAATGTGCGGCTTCCCCTACCATGCGCTTGATAACTATCTTCATAAAATCATCAAAGCAGGAAGAAAAGCGGCTATCTGCGAGCAGGTGGAAGAGCCGGGCAAAGGAAAAATTGTAAGGCGGCAAGTGGTCGAGGTGATGACCCCCGGTACTTTCACGAGCGAAAAATACCTTTCCAGCGAAGAAGATTCTTTTCTCACCGCTCTTCATTTTTCAGAAGATAAAATCATCGCTGTCTGCGCAGACGCCTCAACAGGAAAGTTTTGGCTGATCGAAGAAAAAAGAAGCCCTGAAAGACTTTCATCCCTTTTAAAACTGGTCAATCCCTCTGAAATTATTCTTTCAGAATACCCTAAAAATTTTGAATCTATTATCAAAAACTACTATTCCACTTTGGTACCTGAGTACTATTTTTCTCCCGCTGTCAATGAGATCATGCTTTTAGAACATTTTAAAGTAGGCACTCTCAAAGGTCTTGGGATTGAAAACCCTTTTTTTGCCGGAGCTTCTGCAGCTGTTTTACGCTATTTAAAAGATAATTTATTAAAAGAAATCAAGCATTTAGACCATATCCGTTTTATCCGGCCGGAAGAATTTGTCTATCTTCCTGAAGCCACAGTCCGGAATCTGGAAATCCTTGAGCCTCTTTTCACCTCGCAAAAAAACACTTCGCTGTTTCAAAACCTCAACCAAACCCTGACCTCTATGGGAGCCAGAGAACTCCGCAACTGGCTGATTTACCCTCTCATGGATATTGAAAAAATCAACGAGCGGCTTTCGCAGACAGAGTTTTTAAAAGACAGAAGCGATATTTCCAATAAAATCAGAACGATTCTTAAAAACATTCCTGATCTGGAAAGAATGCTCTCCCGGATCGGGCTTTTTAAAACCAATCCGAAAGAAGTGATTGCCTTCAAAGAAGGGCTTAAAAATCTGGAACTATTGAAAACTTTTCAAGAACTCCCTTTTGATGAGATGAAAACCCTTAACCCGCTTCTCAGTGTCATCAGTCAAATTGAAAAAACGGTTTATGAGAATCCTCCCATTGATTTTTCTGAAGGAGGAGTCATTCAAGAAGGGATCGACCCAGAGCTGGATTCTCTTAAAAATATTACCCAGAAAGGAAAAGAGTATTTACTGGAAATAGAAAAAAGAGAAAAAGAAAAAACAGGGATCAATACATTAAAGCTCCGTTACAATAAAGTCATCGGCTATTATATCGAAATCACGAAAGCAAACCAGAATTCCGTACCCAAAGAATATATCCGTAAACAGTCTATGGTCAATGCAGAACGATATACAATTGAAGAGTTGATTGAATATGAATCAAAAATTCTGGATGCAAAATCTTCTTTGATCGAACTTGAAAAAAAGATTTTCAATCAGCTTTTAATGAATATCATAGAACAAGTGAAAGAAATCCGGGCCAATATTATTTTTGTCAAAAAACTCGATATTATTGCCTCATTTGCAAAAACCGCCAAAGAGAGAAAATACACCCGCCCCCTGGTCAACGATGAATTAAAAATAACGATTGAAGAGGGTCGTCATCCGGTTGTCGAGCTTTTTACCGATCAATTTATTCCGAACTCAATCAAACTGGATGAAAAAGAAAACCGTCTCCTGCTGATCACAGGGCCCAATATGGCAGGAAAGTCCACTTATTTGCGTCAGGCGGCTTTGATTGTCCTGATGGCGCATATCGGATGCTTTGTGCCTGCTAAAAAAGCAGTGATAGGACTGACGGATCAAATTTTTACCCGTATCGGGGCATCCGACAACCTGGCTGGCGGCGAATCCACCTTTCTTGTAGAAATGACCGAAACATCCCAAATTTTAAGAAACTCGACTCAAAGATCCCTCATTGTCATGGATGAAGTGGGAAGAGGCACCAGTACCCATGACGGTCTTTCGCTTGCCTGGGCAATTGTCGAATACCTGAATAACCCTTCAAAAAACCGCGGTAAAACCCTTTTTGCCACTCATTACCATGAAATGACGGTTTTAGGTGAGGAACGGGGAATTAAAAACCACCGGGTCGCTGTCAAGGAATGGAACAATGAGATTGTCTTTCTCCATAAAGTAGAAGAAGGCGCATCCGATAAAAGCTATGGAATTCATGTGGCAGAAATCGCAGGGATTCCTCTCCCCGTTATTGAAAGGGCAAAAGAGATTTTAGCCTCCATGGAAATCAGCCTGATTCAAAATGAAAATAAGTTTTTAAAAAAACGGGATGACAGCGAAAATATGCTTTTTTCAGTGGCTGAAGATCCATTTGAAAAAATTAAAACCAAAATTCTTTCGGTCGATATTCTTCAGACAACCCCGATTCAGGCAATCCTGATCCTTGAGAATCTTCAGAAAGAAATCAGGAAAAATAAAGGGTGAAAGTCCGAAAATGATTGACCCATAGTCTTTTTTTGATTAATTTAAATGATTCATATTTATAGAAAAAATGTTAGCACCATTATTATAAAAATTTAGGAGGAAAAAATGAAAAAATTATTTTTTTTAATTTTCACTGTATTATTAATATCTTGTGGACCTAGCTTAAATGTAAAAGAAACTAAAAATGACGGAAAAATAGTTTATGAGATGGAAAATAATTATTTGTTTAGAGAAAATAATAAAGAATTAATTATTGCATATCAATTAAATTTAAAAAAAGAAGGTAATAATTATTTTTTTGCATTTAGATATATTGATCCTGATCCATTGCCAGAAATTGGTAGCGGTGAAACATTTATCATAGAGATAAATAAAGAAGAAACAATAAAATTAACTGGGGAAGGAAGCGAAAAATACAGGGGACAATGGATGGGAAATAATGTAGAGACTGCTTATTATCCTGCAACGCTAGAATTAATTCAGAAAATGATCAATTCAGAACAAGATCTGTTTTTAACAATTATTGGTCAAAAAAGTAAAATGAGTATGTATTTTACATCTGATAATAAAAAAAGATTTCAAGCTTTTTTAGAACGGTATAATAAATAAGTTTTATTTACCACCAATAAATAAAATTAAAATGGTGCTAACATTTTTTTATGCATTAATTTAACATAAATAAGGATATATAAAAACTTAATAATATAAGTCACTTATTCAGGCTGTCGATTATTATTGAAATGAACTCGGACACCGAGCGGAGTCGAGGTGTCACTTCGGCTCCGCTCAGTGACCGTACGGCTTCGATTAATGACCAAAACAAAGCTATGAAAGATTGCATCAGAAAAGACAATGACACTTTCTGATCAACTGACAAATATCAATGATAAGAAGAAGATTGATGGAAATATACTGAAATGAATTTAAATTGCAAAAAAAACGACTCTTTTCTGTCATTCCCGCGAAGGCGGGAATCTATTGACAATAAGTGTTTTAAGTAACAGATTTCGGTCTTTTGCAAGCAAAAACCGGAATGACAATTTTGCATTTTATATTCAGTTGTGTATAGTTTTCAATAATCGACAGCCTGATTAATTTATATTTTTTTTAAATGAATAATTTTATTCAATAATTTTTGAATTTTATATAATTTATATAAAGCTACAAATTAAATAAACGAGGTTTTTGATGGAACTGGAACTTTATTTGACACCAAGAATGGTCAGAAAAACAAAACGGATGGCAGAAACCATTGATTTTTTAGAAATCTGGGAATACATGAACCGTTATGGAATGACCGGATGGTACTATCAGCTCGGCAATATTGACGCTGAAAAAGTGTCCAAGCAGTTTGAAAAAATTGATTTAAATGTGGATTATATTATTTCTCTCGGTACAGGCGGCTCCTATCAGGGAGTGGAAATGCTGGTGGAATTTTCCAAACATAAAGATAAATTTATTTTTGTCGGTCCCTCGCTGGATCCTGAAGAAATTGCCGCCATCACGAAAAAAGTGGAAGGGAAAAAAATTGGGTTCAACATTATCTCCAAAAGCGGAGGAACCCTAGAAATTATCATGTTTATCAATCTTTTTAAAGATGTGATCAAAAAATCTCAATGGATTACCATTGTTTCTTCCAATCCCGGTTTTTCTGATTTTATTATTGAGAGTTTTAAAGAAGTGAAAACAATTGAGACTTTTCTTCTCCCTGCCAATGTGGGGGGGCGGTTTGCGATCGGAAGTATTATGGGGCTGGTGGTCTGTTACCTCACAGGACTGAATTTTCAAGATTTTATGAAAGGATTTCTGGATATGCGGGAAAGCCTTGAAAAAGGATTTACCTTTATTCCGTTTGAAAGGGGAATTGCCCGCTACCTTCTTTTTTCAGACGGGAAAATTTTAGAAAACCTTGCTTCCAACCAGAAAAAAATCCGCCCCACTTTAAACTGGGCAAGGCAGCTTTGGGCCGAATCAAACGGCAAGGAACATAAAAGTATGTTTATTTCAGTCGGCACTTATCCTGAAGATGCTCATTCCGTAGGTCAAATCTGGAAAGAAGGCCCTAGAAAAGTGGCTGAAACTTTTTTTCTGGTCAAAAACAACCCTGACTACTTTTTTGAAAACAAACTGTCGATTCAAAACATTCATATTAAAAAAAATAATTTGAATGAAATTAATAAAGATTTTACAGAATCGATTATTGAGGACCGCTTTGAGTCAGGAATTCCTGTCATGATTTACCGTGTCAACGATTTTACCCTCGAAACCTGGGGAAAACTGGTTTTCAGCGAAATGGTGGCTGTGGTCATAGAAGCTTATTATCTGGGAGTTAATCCTTTCAACCAGCCGGGAGTGGAAAGTTACAAAGAAAAAGTGAAGGCACGGATCCTTTAGTCTTTTTTCTTTTTAGCCTTAGAAGAAGATTTTCTGGGGATAGACTGGGTGAATTTGCAGACAGGATACCCTTCGCAGCCCCAGAAAAAACCCCATTTGCTTTTTTTTCGGATCACTTTTTTCCCGCAGTCAGGACAAACTTCTTCCCGATAAACTTTTACTTCTTCTTTTTTTTCCAGATGTTTACATTTTGGATAGTCTTCACAGGAAAAGAAAAAACCATACTTTCCTTTTTTTTGGACCATTCTTTTCCCGCAGACAGGACAGGGCTTATCATGATAAACCTTTGATTTTTCAAGATATTCGGTTTTGTTTTCACTGGAAAGGCTTTCTCCGGCTTCTTCCAGAGCTTTTTTGAGTTCTTTGAAAAAATTTTTCAAAACAAAAAGGCGCGAAGAATCATGGGTCTCAATTTTATCCAGCTCGTCTTCCATGGTAGCCGTAAAATCAACGCTGACAAGCGTATTAAAATGATTTACAAGCACCTGTGAAACAACCCGCCCGATCTGGGTCGGCTTGAGAGTGTTTTTCACTTTTTCGATATAATTTCTCGCTAAAAGCAGTTTTAAAGTCGGTGCATAGGTAGAGGGTCGTCCGATTCCTGTTTTTTCCATTTTATCAATCAAACTGGCTTCTGTGTAACGGGAAGGCGGCTTGGTTTCTTTTTTATTGATTTTCACTGATTCAGCATTGAGTTCTTCGTTGAGTTTGATTTCAGGCAGAATTGTTTCTTTATGATAGGTCGGATAAAACTTTTCAAACCCCTCAAAAAGTCTTTTCTTTCCCTTACATTCCCATAGACTTCCCTGATTTTCAAGACTTATTTTTAAATCCTCATAGACAGCTTCTTTCATCTGGGAAGCCGTGAACCGCCTCCAGATCAAACTGTAAAGTTTATACTCATCGGGAGAAAGCCGGGTTTCAATAGACTTTGGAGTAATAAAAATATTGACGGGACGGATCGCTTCATGAGCATCCTGCACTTTTGCGTTTTTCTGGTTTGAATAGAGTCTGGGGGAAGGGGAAAGAAGCTCGCCCATGTTCTTACGGATAAAGCCCCTGAGTTGTTCCAAAGCCTGTTCTGAAACCCTGACAGAATCCGTTCTCATATAGGTAATCAATCCGGTCAGTCCTTTTTCCAAATGAATTCCCTCATAGAGTTTTTGCGCCACCTGCATGGTTTTAGAAGAGTTAAAACCGTAATGATTGGCAGCGTCTTTTTGAAGCTCGCTGGTTGTAAAAGGAGGTTTTGGATAAACCCGGGTTTCTTTTTTCTCAATATTTGAGACCCGAAAGGTTTTTCCCAGTTTTTTTTTCAGGTTTTCTAAAAAAACTTTATCTTCAAACGGCGATTTTTTATCTTCCGCCTGAATCAATACCGCATCAAAAGAAATCTCGTTTTTTTTAAAAACCGCTTTCATTTCAAAATAAGTTTTTGATAAAAAAGCTTCAATTTCCAATTCTTTTTCGTAAATAAAGCGAAGAACAACCGACTGCACCCTTCCGGCCGAAAGTTTGTAGTTTTTGAGTGTTTTCCAAAGAAATGGTGAAAGATAAAACCCCATCAGCCGGTCAATGAGACGGCGCGTAATCTGGGATTCTACCTTGACTAAATCCACTTCTCTCGGCTGTTTTAATGCTTTTTCAATTTCCCCGGCTGTGATTTCATAAAAACAAAGCCTTTGAATCGGTATGTTTTTATGGGTTTCTTCAATGATTTTCTGGATATGATAGGCAATCGCCTCCCCTTCGCGGTCGGGGTCGGAGGCAAGATAGACTTTTTTGATATTTTTCAGGCTGTCTTTGATATACTCTACCGTTTTTGCCTTACCAGCCATGACCGTCCATTCGGGAGTAAAAAGATTATCCACATCAATCCCGAGTTTTTTTGCAGGGAGGTCAATGATATGACCATAAGATGCAATCACACGATACTTGCTTTTCAAATAATGAGAAATAGTTTTCGCTTTATGCGGCGATTCGACTATAATCAAATCCATCGATTTCTTCTTTTTTTCTTTTGAAATTTATTGTTTTTAAATCTTTTTTCCAAGAAGAAAAGAGATTTCATTTAAAACTGATCCCAATTTTAAATCCTGCTGAAAATTGAATGCTTTTTAATTTTTTATCTGTTGTCGCGATGTATCCGGCAGAACCTTCATTGTTTGTTTCATATCGGGTCTGCACATCTTTTCCGTCCGTTTGGATAGATTTAAAATCTGCGTTGATGGAAAAAATGATATTATTATAAGAATAGTCACCCTGAAAAGAGATGAGAAAAGCCTTACCTTTAGTATCTCCCTCTCCTTTCTTGCTTCTCATTTTGTGATCATCAAGATCTTCTGCTTTAACAAAAGGCGAAAAAGCCAGTTTTCCTTTGATTAATAAACCTTCGCTTAAATAGATTTCCGGAACCAGTTCAATATAAGGAATTGTATAAGTTACATCATAACTGCCTACTACTCCGCTTATATAATAATGGTCAGCTGTACTTGGAGTTAAATAAGTACTGTATTGAGAATAAGAAGGATACCATTGATTCAGATTACTGATTTCAAAAGAAAGTGAATGATAAAAAAACCCTGCCCCAAACGCAATCGAATAATTGGGCTGAATTGATATTTTATAATTTATATCGATATCAATCTGGTACCATTTTTTTATTTTTGTATCGCTTTCTGAAAATACATCCAGACTGTTGGTTGTCGCGCCCGGAACTCCGCTTAAATACCAGATTCCAAAGTCTGAATCTTCTGTTTTTCCAGATTTCTGCTGGATATTTGTTTTAGTTTTTCCATTAATAGTCCATTTTTCTGATAATGGAAGAGAAAAATCCAAATTCAACGACAAGACATCCACCGGAAATTTCAATTCGCTCAAAGGAAAATGAAGATATCCGGTTTCTGACTCTGTTTCGATTTTTCCCCCGATTTGATAAAGAGTGTATCCGGTATTCCTTTCCACTCCCAGATCAATTTTTATTTCATCGGCTATAATCGATAAAGGACTTGAAAGTAAGAATAATAAAATAAAATTTTTTTTTAAATTCATTTTTTCTCCCAATTATATATTTAAGTTTCTTAAATTAATATAAATTTCCTTAAAAAAACAATAGAACTCAGGGTGAATTTTTAAAAAACATAAGAAACTTGAATAGATTTATTATTTTTATAAAAGTTTTAAGAATTTTTCAGGAAGCTCGGAAACGCCCAAAGCCTGCTGAAAAACTTTTTTTCTTTTGAAATTTATTGTTTTTAAATCTTTTTTCCAAGAAGAAGATAAAAAAATTGACTTATTGAGTCAACTTCAAATATTTACCACATCAAACCTGCATAAAAAGAACATGAAGCGCTGAACCATTTATAGGTCTTACCGTCTTCTGAGACATAATGAGTCGGGATAACAAGAATATTTGTGCCGAGTTGTAAAAACAATTTTTCAGTTATTCCTAACCCATATCCAAGTCCCATGCTCATGCCTATTCCACTGGATTTCATTGTTTTATCAGATTTTTCTTTCATGAGGTACAATTGAGCAAATCCAATCCCTGCATCGAGATAAAACCCTTTTCCAATCCTATCCCAAAAATACAGAATATGTATTCTAGCTAAAAACTGTTCTAGTCCAGTTTCTTCTACGAATTCATCGTTTATTTCAGTCAGTTTTTCTTTTTTCAACAGGCTGTAAAAATAGGATCCATTGAAGCCGATCAGGTTATTTTTATCCTGAACCCAATAAACCCCGAAATCAAAATAATAGGGAATCCCTTTCTGATTGTTGTTTTCCTCAAATTGAACATTTCCAAACCCGGCATCGAGCCAGCCGCTTCCGGCACTGATTTTCAGGTAATAAAAATCAATTTCATCGGGAATATCCCGGTAAATAATTTTTTCAATCTCAGATTTTTGAATATAAACCGTTCTCTCTTTTGTTTTAATCCGAACCGTATCATTGGTTTTATCTTCAGAAAGAATGATTCCTTCTATTTTTTCTTTGTTTTTCAAATAAAAAATTTCAGAAAAACCGTT
>MIAO01000034.1:45562-47158 GCA_001829155.1 Spirochaetes bacterium GWB1_36_13
ATCTATTCCGACCATTATTGATCTTTCAAAAAGCACTTCTTCAAAAGCATAGCCGAATCCTCCTTTTAAAAGAAAATCTCCATCATCATCTCCAGTTTCATATTGAATTTTTCCGGAATGTGTAAATGTTTTCCCTTTGATGACAGATATCACAGGAATACCGGCTCCTGCATTCAGATAAAATCCCTGTCCGATATGATCAAGGAAGAAGAGGGTGTTGAGGTCAAGATAAAAAAGCCCGATACTGGTTGGTTCGTTCTTTTCATCCATAAAAGGGGTTATCCTGTCTTTTTTTGGAACAATTTCGACTATATTTATACCAATACCGATTGTCCAGAAAGAGGTAACTGTAAAATGAGCATGAAAATCGATTGCATTTGAAAAACTGGTAAATGGAATTTTTTGATACTCATTTTTTTCTCCATTGTGAAAAACGGAAAAAAGCGGAATACCTATCCCAAAAGAAAAATAATGAGAATCCGGTCTTACTTTAACAACAGATTCAAATCCAAAAGTATAAGAATGAGTAAAAGCGAAAAGAAATAAGATAAAAAAATACTTTAATGGTTTCATAAAATATCCTTGTAATAAGAATTTTAGTAGTTTGTAAAGGGAAATGTTAATTTCCCCTTCTATAATTTTAATAGTATCATCATTAAAATAACATAATTAATCCGATTCCACCAGAAACTGCTGTGCATGGACCTGCAACATAGCAAACTCCTAAAGCAACAAAGCCCACCTGCATCCACCATGGAGCAGCAAGAAAAGTATTAACTATAGGAACATGTTTTTTTACAAAATTTTTAATTTTTTTCCAAAATCCTTTCGAAGGCATTTCAACATATTCATATTCTATGTTAATTTCCCCATCTTCTGTTTTTATAACAGATGTAGTAGATGAAGTTTCTTTAATATCAACTCCTTCAATATTTTCTAAAGCGTTAAACATATTATCAGTAAAACTTTGTAATAATTCTGTATTGTTGATTTCTATATTAAGGAAATGATCTGAAATATCATCACTTCGTGATATAGGAAGATTCAATATCAGGAAGTCTTCTGTTAATGAATCTTTTTTTTGAGTATAAACCTTATATTTTATTCCATTCGATTTGTTAACAAGTAAATCTTTTTGATTTGAATTATCAATCAATAAATTTTCATAAGAAAACAATACTTTTGCTCCTTGCTGATAAAGGTCGCCTCCTATCTGTTTTATATCTTTTGAGATCAAAACAAGAGCGGCAGTATAAGCAGGAGTTGATATATTGTTATTTAAATCTTTCACTTTTTCAAGTTTTAAATTTTTATCAAATATTTCTTTCATTTTGTTGATATTTTTTGTTATTAATTCTTCTTCAGAACGATTTAAAACTTTTTCTTCGGGCACAATCACCTTAAAAAAATAATTGTAATCTCCGGCTACCTGCGAAGTTTGGGAAGGTTGAGAAGTCATTTCCATGTCTTTGGGTTCTTCCTGAAGTTTTTTGGAACAGGAAAACAGCCCGATAAAGAAAATCAATACCGATTTACTGACTCCTTGGTGTGTCTTGGTGTGTCTTGGTGTGTCTTGGTGTGTTCATTTTTAGCTCC
>MIAO01000035.1 GCA_001829155.1 Spirochaetes bacterium GWB1_36_13
TAAATTACAAAATTATTCATTTATAGCAGTCTGCTTTGCTAAGGAAATCCCTTTTTAATATTTATATATTCTAACTATTTTCTATAATTCAAATTACGGAAATTAATAAATTTAAATATTTTTATCATGCATCGTGCGGGTTAATACTCTCAAAAGTCATGTCAATGTGTGGATTATGCCATTCATCAAATTTTTTGATGAAAATTTCAGGGATTCGTATAATCTTATTTCTATATTCAATCTTTTTATCTCTTGCGAGTTGATTGTATTCTGCAATTCCGTCAAGAAATACTTTATTTATATCATCGATTAAAATCTCTCCACCGGATTTTAAAACCATTTCTTGATTTGCAACATAGTCAAAAAGTCTGGTTCTAAAGACTTGAAACTTAATAGTTAGAAAAGCAATAACGACAATCTTTTTAAGTTCGTTTGCAATTTTTAAGTTTGGAATATGGACTCTTTCAAAAAATAACATATCATCAAAAAAAGAGTGCTCGGTGAGATTTTTTGTTATACGGATTTTTTTTTCTTCTATTATACTGTTTTTCAAATCAGGGAGATTATTTTCATCGGGTAAATCCTCTTTTTTCTCTCCCGTTTTTTCTAATTCAAAAATCGGGGTTTTTATTTTTTTTAGGTTTTTTAATAAACTTCTTATAACAAGAAGAATACCTATACCGAGAATAATTAAAGCAAAGACAATTACGAGAATTGTTAGAAATCCATAAAAATTAATTCCGTTAAAATCTATATTCATTATATTTTCCTTTTCCTTACTCAAAAATAACGCCGAAGCCAAAACTTATTCCGCCGCCAAATACTTGATTATTTGTCAACAGGTTTTTCCCGAGAGAAAAACTAACTCCGGGAGATATATAAAACCTCTTAAAAAAATATATCTGGTAACTATTATTTATAGTAATTGTTCCATTTAAATTGGAATCGAGATTACCGCTTGCATTTATTGAAAATCCCCAATTGGGCTTAAAATTCTTTAAGATTTCTTTATCTCTTTTTTCTGTCTCTAAAAAGAGATTTTTTGAAATATCTCTCTGGGTTTGATAGGCTATCTTAAACCTTTTAGCCTCGTTTAAGGCTGTTTGGAAATATACCCATTTCTCCCAATTAGATTTTTTATCAAAATCTTTGTACTCAATCCCCGACAGGAAATTTGTTGCTGTCAAGCAAATCAATAAGATCATCAGTAATTTCATTTTCTTTATCCCTCTCCTTTAGATTTTCTATCTTTTGATTATTCTTTTTCTCTTTTTTTGGGTTCTCAAAACATCTTGAAAAAAAGAGAACTCCTAAGAAAAGAACTAAAATTGAGATTGTCATAAATACAAAACGCTTTTTCAAATTGGTAAACATTTTACACTCCATAAAAAAAGATAAAAAAAACTTAATCAATTTTAGGGTTCATTTCAACTGAATATCGTTACTGAATATTTATGCGGAAAATCTTTACAGAAAAAATATTCTGAATGGATTTTCTTGGATTTTAAGTATTATGGAGTGTTATATTCATCTCAAATACGGGGGAAATATGGAGTTTTTGATATTTAAGAGCGGTAAATATCCGCAGGGAGAATATGACAAAGAAAAACTTTCAAAATACATAGAGAGTTTTAATTCTTCAAAAGATGAGATACCTCTTTTTATCGGTCATAAATGGTTTACATCATCTGATGAAGACGAACTATCTCATGGCTGGATAAGACAACTTAGAATCGACGGGCAGGGAAAGGTATTTGCTACCGAGTACGAAATGGATGATTACCTGAAAGAGAGAATAGCAAAGAAGAATCTTAAAAAAGTATCAATAGAAATTGCAGGGAATGGAAGCGATGAAAATCCTTACCAAATTCTTGGAGTTGCATTACTCGGAAGAACTCCGCCGGCAGTCAGCCAAACCTTTTTACCAAATATTTTTCAGAAGTTTTTTGGAAAAGAGGGAGAGGCAGATAAAGAGGGAAAAACCAACTTTTTTAGTCTGGATATAGAGGAGGATTTTAAAAAGTCCTTTTCAAATAAAGAAAATATAATAAAAGGAGATGAGCCAATGACAGAAGAAGAAAAAAAGGCATTTGGTGAAATGCAAAATGCCATAGGTCAATTGACAAATGAAAACAAAGCATTAAAAGAGGAGTTTTCAAAACTTTCATCCGCAAAACAGGAGATTGACAGTAAAGCATTCTTTGAAGACAAAGTTAAAGAGGGAGTAATACTTCCTGCAAATCTGCCAAATGTTTTAAAGACATTTAATTCTTTGCAGACAAGCGAGCAAAAAGAAAACTTTAAGGCAATGTTTGGAAATGAGCCAATAACTTATACCGGACATACAGCGACAAAGCCGGAAGATAAAAAAGATGATGTATCAGAGTTTGCAAAAGCAGGCGAAGAGATAGCAAGTCTTGTAAACGGAGGTAAAAAATAATGGAAAAAGAAACCTTTACAGACGAGAGAAAATCAATAATCGGTGGCGGACATCAGATTGTTACTCTCGGTATTACAGTTGTTTCAGGTTCAGGGGAATTAAAAGCCGGAACTGTGCTTGGTAAAATAACGGCTTCAGGGAAATATAAGCCATATTTGAAAACAAATACAGACGGAAGCGAAGAGGCTAAATGTATTTTAACCGCAGATATTGATGCTACGGCAGGAGACATTAATTCAAGTGCATATTTTCACGGAGAGTTTAGAAAATCAGCATTAATCGGAATTGATACCGAGGGCGAAGGAATGTTAAACGATAAATTGATATTCATTAAGGAGGAAGTATAATGGCACCAAGTTTATTTGATTTCAGGACATTAACCGAATCGGTTAATAAAATAATAAGTCCAAAGACTGTCATTGGAGACAATGTTTACGGATCAAGAAAGCAAGTTTTTGCCTCACATATTGAGGTTGATATTGTCGAGGGAAAAAGAAAAATTGCTCCAATGACAAATCCAAACAGAGAAGCACCTATTGCAGGAAATCTTACGGCAAAAAAAGAGATATACTCTTTTCCAAATGTAAAACAGAAAAAGGTTTTTGATTTTAAGGATATAACAAGTGTACCTGCAGGAATGGATTTATACACCGGAAGTCAGGACTCGCTTAATTCTGCAATGAAACAAAAAATTGCAGTTGAACTTGCTGATTTAAAGTCTAATCTTGTCAGACGACATGAATATCTTTGTTGCCAATCCCTCTCAGGAAAGATTGATTACAAAATAGATAACCAGTCATACACTCTTGATTTTGGAATGCCCGCAAGTCATAAGATAACTTTGACAGGTGCAGACAAATGGTCTGAAACTACCACAAAAACTATGGATAATATCAAAGCATGGATAAGACTTATCTCAAAAGATGCAGGGAAGAAAGCAGGTATTGCTTATATGGGAAGTGATGTTGCAGATGTATTTATGAAAGATGAAAAAATTCTTAAATTATTGGACAACTCAAAGGTAAGCATAGGTCAAATCGGCTTTGAAATGAGAGAGCAGGAAGGGACAATCTATCACGGTAATCTCTTTGGTGTGGATTTGTACGAGTATTCAGAAGAGTTTACTGATGAAGATAACTCTACAAAACAGTTTATTCCCAAAAATGCCTTTATCCTTATGCCAAAAAAGACAAGATCTATATTTTACAGCGGCTTAATTCAGGACGCAAGTTTAAATCAAGTTGTAGCAATGCCATTTTTTGCAAAAGAGTTTGTGCAACAGGATCCGGGAACAAGATATTTACTTGTTGACTCAAGTCCGCTACCTGTTCCACATGCACCCGAAGAATTTGTTTATTCTATTGTATTATAAAAGGAGAAAAAGATGAAGACATTATTTTTGTTTTTGTTTACAGTTTTTATTTTGGTTTTCAGCGTTTTCGGGAGCGAAAAACAGAGAAAGGGGGAAGGTATGTATATAGAGCCGGTTGATGTAATTGAAACAAGTGATCCCGTAAAAATCGCAAAGACTTTGAGGGTTGATATTCCTGATGTGATGAGCATTGAAAAAAGGAATCTTGTTTATGCTAAATTGACAGATGAGGAAAAAATTACTTTTGATATGTTTTATATTCTTGATGTCAATAAATATAAAATGAATGTAAATAACCCGGAAGTAAATAAAATTAACCTTGTAAGTATCTTTATTCGTATTTCAGAGTCAAAAATACTTGAAAGAACTATAGAAGACAGTGAAGCCGAAATTAATCTTGCTTTAACTTCAAGCGGTTATGAAACACCTGTTACCCCCAATAAATCATATTTTAGTATTATAAGAGGCTGGGCTAAAAAACTTACAATGTATTATCTGATTATTCAAAGCGGTATTAAAAATGAATCTACTGCAGAGAAAGAATTTTTAGAGATAGGAAAAGGCGTTAAAGAAGAATTGAAGAGATTAACAGAGGGTAAATTAAAACTTACCCTGTCAAAAGATAGTTTTGTTATTAAAACACCAAAGAAAACCTGTGATTGGAATCAATACGAAAAGTTGGGCTAAATTATGGGTATAACTGTTAAAATCGATGAAGCAAGTTTTGGAAATATCATCAAGAAACTCGAGGCAGTCGCTGATTACGATAAGAAGAAATTTCTTGATAATATGGGAGAAGATGCATTTATTTTAAGCCACAAAGCTTTTAAAAATAAGATGGATCCAAATACAGGAGAAAAATGGGAAGAGTCAAAGGCTTCTATCATGAGAGGTAAAGTAAATACCACTCTTGTTGATTCCCATCACTTGATGGAAAGCATAGATTATAACAGTAATGAGGCAAGCGGAACTGTAGAGGTCGGAACAAATATTGTTTACGGAAAACAACATCAGGAAGGAATTGCAGGAAAAGGGAAAAATCGCTATGATGTTGTAAGGCGTAGGTTTCTCGGTGTACCGCCTGCTTTTGCACAACAACAGGCAGAGGAAATAATAAGAACTTTGAGATTATAATTGATTTTTCTTTGCTTCTTTATTTTTTTCACAAAAAAGAAAGAAGGAAGAGAACAAAGCCTAAACAAAAACAAGTCGGGGAAAAGAGCTGTTAAATATCTCTTTCCCCATCGTTGATATCGATTGGGATTAGTTATCTTTATTCTCTTTTCTTTCTTTTTTTCAAAAATGAAAGAAAAGAGAATCAGAAAAGAAAGAAAAAAGAGAAAGAGAAAAAAGAATGATAGCAAGTATAACAAAAGATTTTTTAGAAAAAATTATTGGTCAACATACTGACATTGTAAGAATCGCAAGAAATAGACAGGATGAACAGGCGTATATTAATGATAATGCACAGCCTTTTGTAAGTCTCATATCTGCCAACGGAATATTTGATGAGAGAATGGCAAAAGAAGGGATTACTTACAATAAGCCAATCCCGACAGAATTTTCAGATTATGACTTTCAGACAATTCTTGCAAAAGTTGATGATGGGAAAAAGAGTTTACTTAACGCTTTATATGAACTTGATGAGACCGGTACTTTTTATAAACAGATAGAAAATATATCAAAAGAGGCGAAAGAATCTCTAAAAGGAATACTCGGAGAATTCGGCTACGGTAAAAAATATCAATGCAATATCAGAGGTGCCGCAAATCTTCCGATTGAAGTTAGAGTTTTTGCTAAGAGTGAAAGAGAATCAGAGGATACACTAAAAAGTATTATTGCAAATGTTCCATTTCAATGGATACATGAGGGCGTTGAGGGAAAAATCTTAATGGACAAGTTCGGCGGTTCGGATTGGTCGGATGATATTAAAGATTTCTCTTTGTCATGGTGTTTGATTGATTTTTATCTTGATATAATTTCAAAGTCAGTTGAGATTCCAACTTTAAGGGCTTCAACTATGGTTGGAATGGGAATTGGTTAAAAAAAATATAAATGGAGGAATAAAATGGCAAGAAAAAACAATGAAGAATTAAATGATCAGGTAGAAATATCTGAAACAGGGGTAAATATAGAGCAACCAAAAAAGGAAGATGTAAAAGAAGAAAGTAAGACAATTGAAGTGTGGAAAAAAGAGTTGAAAATCAAAGACTGGATTTTTGTCGGACTCTGCACTTTTATGAATTGGGCTTCCGGGAAAAGTGTAACAAAAAAAGAGTTTGAAGAGCATTTGAATTGCTTTTTAAATGCTAAAATAGGGGGATAAAATGGGATTGTCAAAAAATACAATCACGGTAAAAGATGGTGCTCTCGGTTCAGGCGGAGGATATGCAAGTAATGCCTTTGCAATTATCGGAATATCTGAAAAAATACCGTCGGGGATTATAACAATTTCGAGTATATCTGAAATTGAAGATATGATTGGAGAGGGGCAATTGAGAGATTTTCTCGTTGATGCATTCTCTTTTAAAACTCCACCTGTTGCTTATGTAAAAGTTATTGCAGGATCCGTTATCGGAACAAAATCTGCGATAACAAAAACAGGGACAGGAAAAGGGACTTTTACAATCGCAGGAGATCCGAGAAATCAATATAAGATTAAGATTACAATTATTTCAGCAGGCGGATTAAATGTTGCGACTTTTCAAGCAGAAGTTGACGGGAGATTATTGCCGAAAGCAACAGTACCGGCACTCGGGACAGGTTACACTCTCGGAAATACGGGACTTACTCTTAATTTTGATGATGGCAATCCACAGATAGGAGAGACGGCATTTGTTTCGGGAGATACATTTGAGTTTACCACAACCGCACCTTCGGCAACAAATGAAGAGTTGCTTAATGCAATAGATGAAGTATTTGAGGCTAAAAAGTCTTTCAGACTTCTTTGCGTTGCATTAGAGACTGATAAAGTTTTCTGGTCAGTATTTCAGTCAAGAATTGAAGCAGAAACCGATAAAAACTTCTTTTGTCGCGGACTTACTTTTGGTCGCGATATTAACGAAAGTGAAACACGAGACCAATATATAACAAAAATGACAACTCCTGAACAAGAGCGAGGTATGGTCGAGGGTAAAAGAATTCAGGTCGTATTATCAGTTTGCTCCATTGTTGATGCGATAAACGGTAATACCGATTACAGAACCGTAATGGGAAAATATCTCGGCTTTCTTATGCAGAATAAGATTTATGAATCCCCTGCAAAAACATTACTCGGAGCAGTCGGAGGAATTGAAGCTATTAAGAAATATCTTGAAAGTGGAGAAGAAAAATCGTTTTCTCTTGACGGACATATAAAAGCACTTGATAAAGCGGGGTTTGTAACAGTTAGAACTTATCACGAAAAAGCAGGAATCTACTTTACATCAGGAAGAACTCTTTGCGATGAGGGTAGCGATTTTGGTGAGATCATGAATTGTTTTGTTATGGACAAAGCCTGTACAGTTGTTGCAAAGCGGTTATTTAATTTCTTCAATAAAGATGAGGATATCGGAAGCGACGGGACAATACTTGGTTTAAGTTACATCAAAGCATATGGTCAACAACCTCTTGATGATATGAAATATATCAATAATGAAATATCTTCAGGGACTTTCATAGTGCCAAAAGAACAGGATTTACTCAAAACCAAAAACCTTAACTATTTCGTAGAGATAGTACCAAAGGGTTATATAGTTACTTTAACAGGAACTATTAACTTTGTAAATCCGTATGTAAATAAATAAGGAGAAATAAAATGGCTGACGCAACAGTAAACGGAGTAACATTTTCGAGTAAACATGTAAGAGCATTCTTACCAACCGGCTATGTTCTTGAATTGAAATCCATAGATTATGGGGATAATCTCGAAAAGAAAACTCAAAATAATATGAACGGAATCCCTATCGGTGAGACACAAGAGGAATACAAGGCTGATTGTAAGTTTGATGTTGGTATTACGGAATACAATAAACTTGTGGCACTTTCTGCCGCTTTTGGCGGTATATATCAAATACCGGCTTTTCCGCTTGTGATAAATTATCTTAACGGCAGTCTTGTAACTTTTACAGATACAATTATTGTATCAATAAAAAAGTCTTCAAGAAAAGTCGGAGAAAAAGAGCAGTGGATAGGACAATCAATTGAGTGTAATGTAGTAGGTCCGATTTTATGGAACGGAGTACCTGCATATACGCCGGGAGCGTAAACTTAAACAATGGGCTTAAGCCCATTGTTAAATAAATCATGGAGGAAAAAATGAAAGAAACAAAAGAATCAAAAGAATTTATTGCAAAAGAAAAAATTGAAGAGTTAAAACAAAAATATGGTTCGGTTTATAAATCCGAAATCGAGTTTAAAGATGAGGACGGGAATGACAGGATTATTGAGGTAATTTTCAGAAAACCAAACGCTGATGATCTTGATAGTTTTCAGACTGAAAGTCAATCATCGTTATCAATCGCAAGGCAGAATATATTTAACTCATTGGTAGTATACCCGGAAGATAAAAAGAAAGTTATGGATGAAATCGGAAATTATCACGGGGTATACTTGCAATTTGTTGAGGAGTTATCCCCTTTTTTGGCAATGAAAGCAAAGGTCAAGAATGTAAAACTTTAAGCAGCATAAGAAAGTTAAAGTTATATGTTTCGACCTTTCTCGGAATATCAACGAATAATATGACTCTGGAAGAATTGGAAGATAAAAAAATCGAAGCCGATTTTGTCAGGTGTCTAAAAGTCGGTATAATACAGGAAGCTATTGTTAAGGCTTTTCCTGAGGGGCTTTGATTTTTGGTTACTTTTTATTAAAAAGTAACTCGCTTTTAGTTTCCTTTTGGCGACTCAAAAGGAAGAAGATAATAATAACCGTAGAGATAATGGCACAGAGAGAAAGATTTGTTTAAATATCTTTTGCCTTTGTTGTTATCGATTGGGATTAGTTATCTTTATTCTCTTTTCTTTCTTTTTTTCAAAAAAGAAAGAAAAGAGAATCAGAAAAGAAAGAAAAAAGAGAAAGTTTATGGGAAGTTTTGCAACCTGGATTGAAATAGGATTAAAAGATAATTTTTCATCGCAACTCACTAAATGCGGAATGCTTTTAAACTCGGTTAAGGGTAACTTAAATGAGTTTGCAACAAAAGGTAAAGTATTTGATGATGTTGCGATGAAACTTACTATAATGTCTCAATCTGTTCAAATGGTTGCAGATTCTTTTGCTAAAATCGTTGATGAACCTAAAAAACTTGCTATGGATATGGAAGATTCACTTGCGACCGTAAATTCCGTATTGACAGACGAGATGTCAAAGAATATACAGGGATTTTCAATTACAACAAGCGATGCACTTAAATTAGTCAATAATGAGGCGATAAAATTCTCAAAAACTCATTCAGATTCGGCAAAATCATTTGTTGATGTTAATTATCTAATGATTGGTGCAGGACTTAATACCCGGCAATCAATATTTGCTACAAGTCAATCAATGCTC